>JAIVHC010000021.1 GCA_020201305.1 Geobacteraceae bacterium | reverse complement strand
ACGTTGGGATTGACGCTGCAGTCAGCGCCTTTTACGGCAAAATCGCACAGGTTCTTCGCCACCCCGAATCCCCCCGGGATTACGAGGGCGTCAAAATCATCGCTGCTGAATTCGGCTATATCAACAACATTCCCACGCGTAATACGCGCTGCTTCAACCAGCACGTTGCGCTCCTCCTCCTGTTCTTCACCCCGGAGATGGTCCATCACATGCATCTGCTTCATGTTCGGCGCAACGCACTGATAATCTATTCCGGCACGCTCCAGTTCCAGCAGGGTGACAATTGTTTCGCCAAGTTCGCTTCCGTCATAAACACCGCAACCGGCTAAGATAACTCCTACTTTTGCCATACTGATCTCCTCCTTTTCAAATGTGGTGTGATCTTCATGGAAACGGGCACCTGCAAATACTGTAATACCCGTATGTAATTCAGGTGTAACGTATCAGCGCCCGGAATACAACACCGCCACCGCACGTGGGGTTACCTCTCCCACGGCGATATAACCGTGGTACTCGTTGGAATCGTAGTACACCGAGTCACCGGCGCTCAGATGATAGGTCTGCCCCGCATAGCGGAACTCCACCTCGCCCTCAATCAGATACAGAAACTCCTCCCCTTCGTGGCGCACCAGCAGATCGTCGCTCCACTCGCGTACCAGGAATTCGATGTCGAAGGGCTCCATCCGGTGATGTCTTTTACCGTAGGCGCGCGAGTTGTAGGTATAGGGCTGGGTTTCGCGGCTTTGCTGATGGGTGCGGAGCTGACGCGCGCGCTGTTCTCCGGCAGGTGAGACGCTGTTCCTGACGCATCCGCCGGATTTTCATCCCCAGCTGGAGTTCCTTTATCTCTTCGCGCACTTCATTTTTAAGATTTTCCATGGATTTTTCCGCTTCATATAATTTGTGTAACTATTTACAACCACTAGCGATAGGGGCTTGTGGTACCCATGGAAAGGGCGTCTGTCGCCATGGAAGGCGACAGTCGAACGGCCATGGACGGCGCAAAGTGTCCCTTGGAATGGGTGCCATAAGCCCCGACTGAATAGCTACTGTTTTGTTTATTGTGTATCAAGCATGGGGCATTATTATACGCAACTCGGCTCCCATGTGCAAAGGAAGGTGAGAAATTAACAAAAACCCGTTTTACTCCACGCCCCAAAGCCGGAGTTCAGGAACGTCTTTTTACAATATCTGAATTGACACGGGCCGAAGTTCGATGTACAAACATGCTGTTTGTTGTAATGGATTGTCATGAATATCTGAAGAAGGAGCTAGGTAGATGAAAAATACGTTGTTAGTGATTGTTCTGATTGTGTTCGCATTCGTGACTGTATTTCTTGCTCAGCACGACGGCACCAACTCGCCGATCACCAAAGTGAACAATCAGGAGCCCGGCGTCTACACCTACACCGGTGAGACCAGGGGAGAAGTGGTTTTTGATCACAATGCCCACAGTGAGATGATGGGGTGTACCGACTGCCACGGCGATACTCCGGGTAAAATTGATGTGACCACCATGGAAGGTGGACACGGTCTGTGCGCTTCCTGTCATAACGACATGGGCATTGGCGAATGCACGGTCTGCCACAGCAAGTAAGAAGCATCTGAAGCGCCCCCGGCGCTACAGCGGCAGCGGAGCAACAGTTCGAAGGGGAGTTACCTGCCAGGGGTGACTCCCCTTCTGTTATCAATGCGGAGTACTTTATGCCTGAGCTCCACGGTATCGACACCATCCTGTTTGATCTTGACGGCACTCTGCTTAACGTGGATATGCATCAGTTCATTCCTGCGTATCTGGAGTCCCTTGCAGGGTGTATCCCCGCCGGAATTGATGCGCACGGGTTCTGCCGCAGTATGATCAAACGCACCACGGAACGGATTGAGCAGGGCAGCGACGGCCGCCTTACCAATGAGGATTTTTATCTTCAGGCGGCCAGGGACGATATGGGCCTGGAACCGGATCTGTTCCGCGCCGGGCTCGAATGTTTCTGCGCCGAAAAGCTCGAACATCTGGCCCACTACATTCAACCCCTGCCCCTGGCACCAAAGCTCATCCAGCGCTGTAACGACAAGGCGCTGCAGGTGATAATCGCGACTAACCCGGTTTTTCCGGGTCCGGTAACGCGCGCGCGTCTGAAATGGGGCGGGCTTGACACCTTCGACTATCTCCACGTATCGAGTTACGAAACCAGCCGTCACTGCAAACCGAATCTCGCCTATTTCAGCGAACTTCTCGACACCTTCAACCTCAGCCCCGAGCGCTGCCTGATGGTGGGTAACGACACCGAACACGATCTGAGTGCGGCACACCTGGGGATCAAAACATTTCTGGTGGATACCTGGATCATCGATCGCGGCAGCAGCATCACGCCGGATTTCCGGGGTAACCACCTGGATCTGTACCGCTTTCTGGGGCATATTCCTTCACGGGCATAAGCGCGCGGCCACTCTGCGCCCTGACGCAGAATCCAGAGCAGCAGACGCAAGCATCTGTTTGACAACCCTGGGTTTTTTAGCTAGGGTCTAGCATTAAAACAAGAAAAATCCTAACCTGCCCGAACCTCGTCTGCGCGCGCTCTCCGGCGCAGGCCACCACGCAGGCCACCACCCATGCCACCACATATAAACAGGAGATCCATATGGCGCGACAGGTTGAAGATCCGGATCTGGCATTCCGCTTGGCCCGGGCCATTATCTCAGATATCGCCCTGTACAATCAGGACAAGGTAAGCGAGGGCATTAAGAACGACAATATTTTTGACATCCTCGCAGATGAGTTGCAGGAAGGACGCGAGCATTTCCGCGAGCGCGTTGCCGAGAAGATTGACAACCGCGATCAACTTTTTGACCGCGCCATCGTTGACGTTATGATCAAGCAGGCAGGCAAAATCGAGAGCTCCATCTGGTAAATGTGTGACATAATAGAGCTAACATTCGAACCGGGTCAGACACCTGAACGTCTGGATCGTTTTCTGGCGCGCACCCTGCCCGATATGAGCCGCGCACGCCTCAAGCGCCTTATTGACGACAAGCAGATAACTGCCGACGGCGCTGCGGTAAAAGCCGGCTTGCGTCTGCGCGGTGGTGAAACCCTCCGCATCAGCGTCCCCCAGGCACAAGAACCTGTCGCTACGCCGGAAGATATTCCCCTCGATATTCTGTACGAAGACTCCGACCTGGTTGTCATAAACAAACCTGCGGGGATGGTAGTACATCCGGCTAATGGACACTACAGCGGCACTCTGGTCAACGCCCTGCTGCATCACTGTACCGACCTCTCCGGCATCGGCGGTGAGCTGCGCCCCGGCATCGTACATCGTCTCGACAAGGATACCTCCGGAGTACTGGTGGTGAGTAAAAACGATTTGAGTCACCAGGGCCTGGCACAGCAGTTCAAGGATCACAGTATCAATCGGCGCTATATCACCCTGGTACACGGTCAGGTGCAGAACGACACCGGAAGTATAGAAAAACCCATCGGACGCCATCCCGGTGCACGTAAAAAGATGAGTACCCACTCCAGCCGGGGGCGGGATGCGGTTACCCACTGGAAGGTACTGCGGCGTTATGCGGCAGAGCGTCTGACGTTACTTGAGATGCGCCTGGAAACCGGACGCACGCACCAGATCCGCGTACACCTGGCGGATATGAACCTGCCGGTAGTCGGGGATCAGACTTACGGTAACGTCAAGCGCCCCAATGCCCTTGCGGATGCGCATATACGTACCCTGGTACAGCAATTACATCGTCAGGCACTGCATGCTTGGATTCTGGGGTTTAAACATCCGCGCACGGGAGAATACCTTGAATACTTCTCCCCGCTTCCAGCGGACATGGCTCAGATTGTCACCGCCCTTGACGCCGAATATTCCATCGACACACCGGATACATTTCGTTTTACTCCCTGAAACACCTCTCTAAATATTTGACAGGATTGCACTATGAAACTGGCTAAACAGGATAGACTCAACTGCCTTCAGGCTGAGTGGGCCACCCCGCCGGGGGTGGTTGCCGGAGTTACCACACGTAATGGGGGTGTAAGCCGCGCCCCGTTCAACTCCCTGAATCTGGGCATCAACACCGACGACGCGTCCCACAATGTGGAAGGTAATTTTGCTACATTGGCCCATGCCTTCGGTATCGCCCAGCACCATCTCCTCCTGGTCAAGCAGGTGCACGGCTGCGATATCGTAGTGGTAGATCACAAAAACTACGATGTGAGTCACTTCCAGGATGTTGAAGCGGATGCCATCATCACCGATCAGGCCGGGCTCATGTTAGGCATCACCGTAGCGGATTGCTATCCGATCCTGGTGTTTGATCCACATCAGCGAGTGGCTGCTGCGATCCATGCCGGGTGGCGCGGGGCTGCGTCCGGCATCATTGGCGACACCATCGCCACCATGCATAACGAATTCGGGTGCGACCCGGCTACGTTACTTGCAACGGTCGGACCCGGAATCAGCAAGGATCACTATGTGGTAGGCAAGGAGGTGCGCGATGCGTTCCGCAATTCAGATAAGCGCGCGCAATGGAAGGAGATCGCCGAAGAGATAGAACTCGGGCAGTGGCATCTGGACCTGCGCCAGAGTTGTGTGATGCAGCTGCAAGAGGCAGGAATCACACCCTCCAACTGCGACGTAAGCGAGCTGTGCACCTACAAAAAACGCGATATGCTCTTTTCCTACCGCCGCGACCAGGGACAGACCGGACGGCAGATGGGGTACATCATGTTTCGTTGATACAAGCAGGGGCGAAAAACTTTTCGCCCCTGCTTGTATTCTCAACCCCGCCTGTGCCATCATCCCGGCATGAATATGTTTGCCGACATCCCCGAACAACAGCTGCGCAAAGAGCGCGATGCCGCGCGTAAACTGCGCAAAAGTCAGTGGTGGCAGAACCGCATTGCCAAAGGGCGTTGCTACTACTGTTGCGCCCCTATAGCTCCCAAAGAGCTTACCCTCGACCATATTGTACCCCTGGTGCGCGGCGGACGCAGCACCAGGGGTAACTGTGTCCCTTCATGCAAAGAGTGCAACACCAGAAAACGTGACCTGCTCCCCACGGAATGGGACGAATATCTGGAAAACCTCAGCGCTACCGATCCCGCCAGCGAAGCTTAGAAACATGAATCCGAAACCCTACCGCGTGTACTCCCATTTCCTGAAACAACAGTTCGGCCATCGGGTGCATAAAATATCCGTGGATGCCGGCTTCACCTGCCCCAACCGTGGAGAGACGCGCAGCGGGAGCGGATGTCTGTTCTGCGATCCCAACGGTTCCGGCGCCACCGGTATTGCACGCCGCCTCTCTATCCAGGATCAACTTGAACACGGCAAGGAGATCATGCGGCGCAAGTACAAGGCCAAAGAGTTTATCGCCTACTTTCAGCCCTTTTCCAACACCTACGCCCCAGTGGAAACCCTGCGGCGTTACTACGATGAAGCCCTTAAGGTGGATGGCATAGTGGGTCTGGCCATCGGCACCCGTCCGGACTGCGTCGCGCCCGAGGTTCTCGAACTGCTTGCAGAATACAACCAACGTACCGACCTCTGGCTCGAACTGGGTCTCCAGAGCTGCCATGACTCTTCTCTGGAATTCCTGCGCCGGGGGCATGACTACGCGGCATTTCTGGAAGCTGCCGCCGGGGCACAGGAGCGCGGCATCCGCCTGTGCGTACATGTCATTCTGGGGCTCCCCGGCGAGAATCATGCGCAGATGCTCGAAACCGCGGATGAAATGGCACGTCTGCATATTGACGGGGTCAAAATCCACCTGCTGCATATTCTTGCAGGCACTGCGCTGGGTGAGATGTATACTGATGGGAACATTGATGTGCTGGACCAGGATGAATATGTCAGCCTGGCGGTGGATTTTATCGAACGCCTCCACCCCCACACCCTGATCCACCGTCTCACCGGGGACGGCCCGCGCGACACGTTGCTTGCGCCGCTGTGGTCGCTGAACAAGTGGGAAGTGCTGAACGCCATTGATGCGACCTTTGCACAGCGCGGCAGCAGACAGGGGAGTAGATGCAGATATGCATAGGAAAGCAACTGCCGGCGCAGGGCGTACCATTCTGCGAAAGCATTAAAAACTTATTTGGTCATATTAGGTGATGCAGGAGGGTTCAGCGCTCAGAAATCGGTTTAAGAGCTTTGGGGTAGAGCAGGGAAAAGGATCAGGAGCGGGTATCCACAGGAACAATCTCTGCCGCTGTGGCAGTGGTCGTTCCCACCCGTGCCTGGGGTTCATCCCATGAGACAAAGACCAGGGAGGCCCATACAATGCTAATAAATAGAAGAATTATTCTTGACATGCCGGACAAGATACACGAATCAATATAAAAAAAGCAAGCACCCTATCCGGGGGAATTCACTTATTTTTTTCTCATATTAAAAAGAAAGCGCCACCTTGTTACTTCTTAACGAACCACAACAACAGGCGGTAGAACGCACCCAGGGGGCACTGCTGGTACTCGCCGGAGCGGGCTCGGGCAAAACACGGGTTATAACCACCCGCATCGCCCGCCTGTTACACACCACCCCGGCCGAATCCATTGTTGCCCTTACCTTCACCAATAAGGCCGCGCGCGAAATGCGGGAGCGCGTAATTGAGGAGGTGGGGCGGAAACGTTCCAAGGGGCTCATAGTTTCAACTTTTCACTCCCTCGGTGTGCGCATCCTGCGCCAGCATATAGAGCGCCTGGGGTATAAAAAGAACTTCTCCATCTACGCCGGTGCGGATCAGATCCGTCTGGTGCGCGATCTCCTGCCCCAGCGCAAAACCAGCGACGGTAAAAGCCTTGATGCTGAAATGATTCTCCAGCGCATCAGCAGTGCGAAGAACCGTCTTATCGGGCCGGAGGATTTCAGCGCCCCGGAATACGACGAGTACGCGCAGATCACCGCCCTCGTGTACCCACGCTATCAGCAGGCGCTGAAGGCGTGTAACGCCATCGATTTTGACGATATCCTGTGTCTGTGCATCGAACTCTTTAACACCCATCCCAAGGTGCTGCAGGAGTATCGTACCCGTTTTGAATATATTATGGTGGACGAATATCAGGACACCAACCACGTGCAGTACCGCATCCTGCGCGAGCTGTGCGGCCCACAGGGAAATATCTGCGTCGTGGGCGATGATGATCAGTCCATCTACGGCTGGCGGGGTGCGCAGGCGGGGAATATCCTCGACTTCGAGCAGGATTTCGCCTGCGCCACGGTGATTAAACTGGAGCAGAACTACCGCTCCAGCGCCAACATCCTCAATGCCGCCAACTTTCTGATCCAGCACAATGCTACGCGCCACGCCAAACATCTCTGGACCAGCGACGATGCGGGGGCTCCGGTGCGTTACCTGTGCTGCGATGACGGCGAGGATGAAGCCACCCGCATTATCGACGAGATCCACGCCCTGCGCTCGCGGCATAACTACACCCACCGCGATTTTGCCATTCTGTACCGTACCAACGGGCAGTCGCGTATCTTTGAAGAACAACTGCGCTTCGCCAACATCCCCTATGTCCTCATCGGCGGGCAGCAGTTTTTCGACCGCCGCGAGGTGCGCGACACCCTCGCATACCTGAAGGTGCTGGCGAATCCCGCCGACGAAGTCAACCTGCTGCGCATCCTCAACTACCCGCGCCGCGGCATTGGTGAAACCACAGCCCAGCGCCTCATAACCCTCTCGCTGGAGCGGGAAATCCCCCTCTGGGAGCTGATGCAGGATCCGGAATTGGGCGAACATGTGGGAGAAAAGGCCGCAGAACGAGTCCACGCGTT
>JAIVHC010000127.1 GCA_020201305.1 Geobacteraceae bacterium | reverse complement strand
TATTTGGAGAGAATCCCTTAATCTCACCCATGGCGTGAATCCTTTCGGGTTGCGCTCAACATGGAACCAAGGCGTTCAGATATCTTTTCAAGCAACTCCTCTGTCCGGCGCATGGATTCTAATTGTGCCTGCTGGAAATGTTCATCACGTGCTTCCATACGCCGTACAACGCTTCCGCTTTCTCCCCACACGGCGTTCAGCATTTTCAACCATTCATCTATGGAATGGTGCGATTCATCTATGCCCTGGCTGGAGACCGAAGCCCCCTGCATAGGTTTTCCAGAAGCAGAAGCGCAGTCCCATGCAATGTCTCCTATCACTTCCTGCAGCATCTCCAGGGTTAATTCACGGCTTTCTTCTGCAAACACACAGAGCAAGGCGAAGTCGCAAAATTGATTAATCAGGCGTGGGATGCCCCCACTATAGCGATATAAAAGGTCAAAGGCTCCTTCATGCCAGATTAGCGCATCGCGGTTTCCGGCGGTTTCAAGGCGGTGGTATACATATGCCTCGGTTTCATCGCGGGAAAGGGGGCTAAGCTGGCAATGCACCCCTATGCGTTGGCGCAATTGGCGCAACTCGGGTTGGGTAATAACCTCGAGCAGCTCTGGCTGTCCTACCAGAATAATCTGTACCAGTTTAACCGAGTCTGCCTCGAGGTTAGACAGCAGACGGATCTCCTCCAAAACGTCCGCAGTAAGGTTCTGCGCCTCATCTATAATAATTACGGCGCGTTTTCCTTCTCCATACAGAAGCATTAAGTAGTCGTAGAGTTCACGCAACAACGCAACCTTGTTTTTATTCTCCACATCAAGGCCAAAATCCTCGTTGATCATAGATAGGATTTGTGTAGCATCCGCACGGGTATTGAACACCCGCGCCAGCACAACCTCTTTGTCGAGGTTTTTGATCAGATTACGGATAATGGTTGTCTTCCCGGAGCCCACTTCCCCTGCGAGTAAGATAAAACCCGTATGCTCCTGGAGGCCATAGGCAAGATAATTAATCGCTTTTTTATGCGAATGGCTCAGATATAAAAATTCGGGGTTGGGAACCAGTTCGAAAGGTTTGATGCTTAACCCGAAATAGGCTTCATACATTTGTGCACCCCGTCAATATTCTGCTTGAGAGCAGCACCTGCCCTACCAACGTAAACTCAACTGAGCAAAAACAATGTTGTTGGTGTAGTCATCGCTTATCGTGTCTGAATCGTTTTCATTGTATGTGTATCCCACAGAAATGCGTCCTAAACGCAATTCACGATATAAACTAAAGCGCGCACCATAGCGTTGATACTCTTCCGATTCCCCCAGGTAATCTTCCTCGTAATCGGTATATGACAAGAGGCCACCGACTCCGAACTTGTTACTCAAGGGGATTTCGACGTTTAAACTTCCGCCCATGGCATCATCCTGTCTGTCTAACTCCAGATAATCTTGAGTGCGACTGAAGAGTTCAAACCCTGCGGAGATACGATCCGTGTAGCCCAGAGAAAAAGTATACTTTTCTTGCTCGCGCGCGCCGTCTTCCACACTCGCGTTGATATCCTCTGCATATGCTAAAGCGAGGTTAAGGGTACGTGAGAGCTGGTAATCCATGCGCATACCGAACATGGTGGAGTCGTAATCGTTGCTGAATTCGTACTCCAGCCAGGAGCGCCCGATATTTCCTGAAAAAATAAGCCGCTCAACGGGTTGCCACTGTAATCCGAAGTTGAGATCACGGCGGTCATACTCCTCTTCGCCGCTGTCATCGAAAAGCGAGTCGCTGGAATCT
>JAIVHC010000126.1 GCA_020201305.1 Geobacteraceae bacterium | reverse complement strand
CCGTGCACCGGCACCGCGTTTGAACACAATCTGCGCGGCGGGCGCGAACGCGGCCTGTGTCTCCCGTGTCATCCCGGATATTAAGGTGAATATATGCGAAGAATCAAACACAGTTACCTAATACATGCAGCACTGAGCCTGATTATGCTCAGCCTGGTTCTCCCCGCCCCCGTTATCGGGGCCGATTGGGTCAACCAGTGGCGTGCCCCCGATCCGCAGGGCGGGGTACGCCTTAAATCAGCCCTTGCCATAACAGTCGATCCGGAGCGCGAGCGCTTTTACCTCGCCGACGGCATTGCCGGCAGACTCCACGCCTTTGATATCAATGGCCGGCATCTCTCCTCCTTCAGTGGTGAGGACAGGCTGGGGGTACCGATATCCCTCACCCTGCAGCGCTCCGGACGTTTTTGGGTTATTGACCGTGCGGGGAATGCCCTGTTGCGCGTAATCCCGGAGGAGAAACGCCTCGAGCGTTTTCCCTTCCCCCTTCAGGGCCAGGGTGCCATGCTGCCGCAGAAAGTGGTGTGGCATCCCGGCACCGGGCTCCTGGTACTCGATCGCCTGAGTGGCAAGGTCCTCGTGCTGGATGACAACCTCAAGGTACAGGAGCGCTACGGCTCCGCATGTACCGATGTGGTGAGTGCCGCCGGTTCGGTGTGGATTCTGCAGGAGGATAGAAGTGTCCTCAAAGTAGACCCACAAGGTGGGGGTAAGGTGCGCACAGTTCAGCTCGATGCCGTGCTGCAGCGCCCCGTTGCTCTGGAGCGCAACCCCGAAGGACAGTTCCTCGTCGCCGATCGCGGCCTGGCGCAGGTGCTGGTGTTCTCCCCCGAAGGGCGCCATCTCTACAGCATCGGTGCCAAAGGGCGCGGCATAGGACGTTTCAGCTCCCCGCGTCAGGTGGTGTCTCTGCCCTCTGACACCCATGCCGGTGCTATGCTGGTGCTGGATGAAGTAAATCGCTGTGTAGATATGTTTGTACGCTGATATCCGTAGAGCAGCGCCCTGAAGAATGCTGCGTCCGGGAGGTCGTGATGCTTCAATGGCTCCAACCCACATACGTGCACTCTCCCCGGCTCCACTGTGTATGGCGGCGCATCCTTGTGCTGATACTTCTGGCACTGATGCTGCCGATGAGCGGCACCGCTGTAGCCAAGGTTACAGGGCCCTGCTCCAACTGCCATTCCATGCACTACAGCCAGAACAACACCATTCTGGCGGAGTGGGATGAAGGAGGGCCCCATCAGGCATTGCTTACAACTGATTGTGTCGGATGCCACAGTGGTACCAATACCGGTACCCCGGATTGGGATACCCCCTATGTGAACTCTCTTTCCGGAGCGCCTGTCTATAATCAGACCGGCACAGAAAGTGACACTACTACCCTTGCAGGCGGAAGCTTTTACTGGGTAAACCAGGCCCAGAGTGGTTCAATTGGCGGTGATGTCGCCGGGCACAATGTTGCCGGCATCAATACTGGCGATGCAAACCTTCAGTACCCCCCGGGATTTGACACTGGTCGCGCTGCTGCAGACGGCTCTACTCCGGGCAATGGCTCCTGGCCCAGCGGGCAACAGGTAACCTGTGCCGGAACCTACGGCTGCCACGGCACCCATGCAGAAACGGTACAAACTTCGGCTATCCACGGCGCACACCATGGCAACCTTGGTGGAAATCGCTCCAATCCCGGCACCGCCCCGGCCACGGGGTATCGCTTTCTGGTAGGAATTGCAGGTTACGAAGACTCTGACTGGGAGTTTCAGCCCTCTACAACAG
>JAIVHC010000304.1 GCA_020201305.1 Geobacteraceae bacterium | reverse complement strand
CGTGTGGAATCCGTGCCCACGCCGACTGCAATGCAGCTCGCAATCTAGTGCGGATTGCCGAAAGTACCCTTCCGGCAACGGCTGTTGTAAACCAGCCGAACGTGGCGGCTTAACTGCCGACCATAAAGCCTCTGACTTCAGTCAGGGGTTGTTTACTCTGAGTGTGCTTCTATCCTGCATATTCTTCAAAATTCGCATCGCTTATATACGCACAAACTTACGTAAGGGCAACATACTCCCACATATGCCGAGCAAAAAACCGAGGAAGATAACGCCCAACTGCAGCGAAAGAGGCAAGAAGTCGATATTGCTTGCAGCAGTGGTGGTCAGAAGGGCAGAGAGCCCTTTTTTAAGGAAAAAGTAGTATAACGCATGACACCCACCCAAGGCTAGTAGCGCACCGATAACCCCCTGCAGTGCCCCTTCAGCGAGAAACGGAATCTTGATAAACATAGGGGTGGCCCCTATCAGGGTCATAATTTCCAGTTCATCGCGGCGTGCATAAATAGTGAGTTTGATGGTGTTGGATATGATAAACAGTGTGGCGAAGATGAGAAACCCCCCTGCGAGGGTACCGGTGAGTTTGAGCAAAAACATGAAAGCGTCATAGCGTTTGAGCCAGTCCTGCCCGTAGCGGAAACTGGAAAATGCCGGATTTCTCTTCAGTTCCTGCACCAGCGTTTCTGCGCCACGTTCACTTCTGGCCTCCTGCACGAGACCCAGTTCAAAAGACGCGGGGAGTATCTCCGGGAGCAAACCGTCGAGCAGATCGTCATTCTGCCCCAGTCGGTCACGGAAGCGTTCAAATGCCTGCTCCTGGGATATGTAGTTGACACTTTTCACCATGGGATGGTCTTTGATTTCCTGCTCCCACTGTTCCAGTTTCAGCGTAGAAGGAACCCGTTCCAGATACACAGTAACCTGAATATCCCGGCTCCATTGCTGCGTGATATTCTGCACATTCAATACAATAAGGGTGAAAAATGCGAGCAGCATCAGCGCTACAGCGATGGTACCGATGGTTGCCCCACTTAAAAGCGGACTTTGAATCATGCTCAGAACGGTACGTTGAATAAAATAACGGAGTCGTTTCATTTAAAGCGCCTCCCGGGCTCTGGACGCGTCCGTAGTTGCAGGGGTAACCGGACCCGAATCCGACACCATATGCCCGTTTTTAAGGGCGATGACTCTGCGGGGGATCTGCTGGATTAAATCTCTGTCATGGGTGGCTATCAGTACCGTGGTTCCCTCTTTGTTGATTCGCGAGAACATGTCCATGATCTCCAAAGCGAGATTGTTATCTAGATTACCCGTAGGCTCATCTGCCAGGAGAAGTTTAGGACGGACAATCATGGCACGGGCGATGGCAACACGCTGTTGTTCTCCACCGGAAAGCTCGAGCGGCTTGCGCTGCATCTTATACTCCAGCCCTACGTACTGCAAAAGCTCAAATGCACGGGCGCGGGTTTCTTCTACACCAATACCCTGAACCTGAAGGGGGAGGGCGACATTTTCGAGCACGCTACGATTGAGCAAAAGTTTAAAATCCTGAAATACGAAGCCGATCTGGCGGCGTAGAAATGCAATTTTGCGCGGATTCAAACGGGTGATATTTCTTTTCCCCATGAGAATTTGCCCCCGCGTGGGGCGATCAGCACAGTAGAGCAGCCGCAGCAGGGTTGACTTTCCCGCACCGGATGAGCCTGTAATATAGGCAAATTCTCCAGAGGGAATCTGCAGGTCTATATCATGAAGGGCTGGCGCGCCATTAGGATATAT
>JAIVHC010000303.1 GCA_020201305.1 Geobacteraceae bacterium | reverse complement strand
GGTTTTATCGTGTTTTGTGATGACCTCTCTTTTGAAGGGGGAGAGCGTAGCTACAAGATGCTCAAAAGCGCCCTCGACGGCTCGGTGTACCCTGCGCCGCCCAACTGCCTGATTTATGTCACCTCTAACCGGCGTTACCTGATCCCCCAGTACAACTACGACAACCTCGGCAATCATGTAAAGGGGGGCGAAATTCGTGCTTCAGAGAGCATTGAGGAAAAGAATTCTCTGGCGGACCGCTTCGGGCTGTGGATTTCGTTTGATTCCTTCAGTCAGGATCAGTATCTGCACGTGGTAGAGCAATGTATTGCACGCCTGTGCTCAGACCTGGGGCGCACGCTGGAGTGGACGCCGGAGTGCGAAAAAGCTGCGATCCAATGGTCGCATGACAAGAGCAAACGCTGCGGACGCACGGCGTTTCAATTTGCCCGCCGCTGGGTGGGCATGCATCTGCGTGAGCAGAGGTAGTGATTCCGTGTCCTACAGATACAGCAGCACCAGATTAAGCAGCCCGAGGATAAAGCCGAGGAGCGCCCCGAACAGATTGATGTAGCGGAACTGTTCGCGCATGATCCCCATGAGCAGATCCTCCACCTCCAGCAGGTCGAGCTGGTTTACCTTATCTTCTACAATGCGCGCTACATTGAGGCTTTCCACCAACGGGGGGAGCTCCTTCTTCAGCAGCAGGATGAACTGGCGCATCAGCCCCTGATAGAGCTCTTCGCGCGCATCGCTGGGGATGAAGGTTGCGAGCGTGCCAAGAGGGCGCTCGTAAACCAGCCGGTTTGCCTGGCGCTCCATCCATGCGCTGCTGGTGCGGGAAAAATTCTCCGAGCGCAGAAAATTGAGGATATAGCGACTTGCCCCGGCGCCAAGGCGTTCAGCGCGGTGCGAAGCGGTGTCGCCAAGGAGTGGAGCACCCAGTTCCCCCAGGGTACGTTGGCCATGCTGGCTGAAGGCGGTATCGAGGAGTTCCAGGGCTTGATTCTGCAGCGTGGCTGAAGTAAGAAAGGTATATGCTGTATTGCTGAAGCTGCGTTTGAGTTTGCTTACCTCTGCATAGCTCAGCCCTTCGACCCATTCTGCTGCCGGACGCTGCATTAACTCCTGCATGCGTTTGTCCACCACGCCTCCGATCGCTTCTCGGGCCGCATCGGTATGGAGCCACTCCTCCAGGGAATCGAGCGCCTTGTCGATAAATTCGGGCAGGCGCGCATAGATGATATTCATATCGAACAGCGCTCCCACCAGAGCGGAGAGCCCCTCTACGGATTCGATGATTCCATCCACGCCGTCGCGCGCCATCTTCTCCAGTTCGGCACGATTCTCTCCGCTGCGCATGGCCTGGATCAGTTCCTGCCCCAGGGTCGGGATATGGGCATTTATTTTTTCGCTGAGGAGCTGCTGAGCCTCCTCGGGAAGCAGATCTTCGAGGCTGGTGTCACTGTTAAGGAACGAATCCAGCTGCGTATCCAGCCAGCGTTGGAGTTGTTCCCGGGTTTCGGGGCGCTGGAGCCACTCCTGCATTGCGCTGGCGAGACTGGTGCGCAGGCGGGTGTAACTCTCCTGATCCAGAATCTCGCGCAACTCGCGTCCGAGTAACTCCTCGGCCGCCTGGGTGCTCAGATCCTCCAGGCGGCGCGCAAATACCGCGGACTGCACCACGTTTTTCACCTTGGTGCCGATCCTGCCGCTGATCTGCTCCACGATGGCACCAACGCGGCGTTGCAGGCGCCGGGGTATAAGGCTGATGGGAGCCCCGAGGGGGCGCTGTATAAAGCTGTCCACCTTG
>JAIVHC010000020.1 GCA_020201305.1 Geobacteraceae bacterium | reverse complement strand
CGTGACTGCTGCAGCCCTGGCCACCATGGATGTACTGCAGAATGATGGGGTACTGGATAACTGTGTGGAGATGGGCGCCTATCTGCGCTCTTGCCTGGAGCAACTCGGCACCAGATACAGCTGGTGTGGCGAAGTACGCGGACGCGGTCTCATTTTAGGACTTCAACTCGATGTCGAGGGTGCTCCCCTGGTGCAAGATGCCCTGAAGCGCGGATTGCTGATTAACTGCACTGCAGGCAAGGTATTGCGCTTTGTCCCGCCCCTCATCGTTAACAGGGGGGAAATCGACCACGCCATGGAGATTCTGGATCAGGTTTTTGCCGAATTCAGCGGGGTATAATCCATGAAAAACGTATCCACAGAGGCAATAGTGGGATCTATCATCATTGCGGCTCTGGTCATTGCGGCATTTTTGTGGGTAATGCTCAAGCCGGATACACAGACAAAATACAATCCACCGTACAAGTATTATTCCGGCGACAAACCGGATTATTCACGTAAATAGAACTGCCACCGGCATAAACTAGCCCGACATAAACTATGCGTATAAAGGAGCTTTGCCCTGATGAATTCCGATTTTCTGCGTCTGCGAGACTGGAGTGCCGCAGACCTGGACGCCATTTTTACCCTCACCCGCGAACTCAAGAGTCAGCACAAACGTGGTATCAGCCATCCCCTGCTTGCGCGCAAAAGTCTGGCCATGATCTTTGAAAAAAGCTCCACCCGCACACGTATATCCTTTGAAACCGGGATGTTTCAACTCGGCGGGCATGCGCTGTTTCTCTCCTCCTCCAATACCCAGATCGGACGCGGCGAGCCCATTAAGGATACCGCGCGGGTCTTATCTCGTTATGTGGAAGGGATCATGATCCGCACCTATAGCCAGGCGGATGTGGAAGAGCTCGCCCACTATGCCGATATTCCGGTTATCAACGCCCTTACCGACATGTATCATCCGTGTCAGGTAATGGCGGATATCTTCACAGTCCTGGAGCACAAGGGCTCGTATCGCGACCAGACATACTGCTGGATCGGGGATGGAAACAATATGGCACATTCATGGATCAATGCCGCGACGGTGTTGGGATTTGAACTGCGCGTTGCCACCCCCAAAGGCTATGAACCGGATGCTGATGTGATGGAGTGGGCACGCCAGCAGGGGGCTAGCATCATCTACACCAGTGATCCTCTCGAAGCGGCGCAAGGTGCCGACATCCTCAACACCGATGTGTGGGCGAGCATGGGGCAGGAGGAGGAGCAGGAAAAGCGCCGCCGTGACTTCGCCGGATTTCAGCTTAACGCCGGCGCCCTTGCGGTAGCAAACACTGGCTGCCTGGTACTTCACTGCCTCCCGGCACATCGCGGCGAGGAAATTACCGAGGACGTAATAGAGGGGCCGAACTCTGTGGTATTTGACGAAGCGGAAAACCGCCTCCATGTACAGAAGGCGATCATGGCGACCCTGATGCAGAACACAAAGGAGTAGCGGCGTGAAATTGATATGTCCGCATTGTAATTACACGCGCGAGCTTGAGGGAAATGCGATACCGAGCCAGGCAGTACAGGTTACCTGCCCCAGGTGCCACTCTTCGTTCCGGTTTGACCCTGATACAGCAACACCCGGCAGAGGGGACAATGCACCAGAGTCTCAGGCCCCTTTTACAGCCGGTGCAACGCCAGAAAATGTCGTGCCAGATGATGCTACAGAAGCGGATGCCGACTCAGCGCCGCCCGCAATGCAGGCGCAGGAGAGCATCGCACCCACTCCAGGGGTTGCGGCCGGATTCTGGATCCGCGCCGTCGCAGCCCTGCTCGACTCGGTGATTTCGTCAGCACTGCAATTCGGCATGGCGTTTGCGCTGGGAAGCATTACCGAGCTGAGTGGCGCAAGTACTCTGCCCATGGTGCAGATGCTTATCATGCTCTTCAGCACCCTTGCCGGGGTGTTCTACTATGTGTTTTTTACCGGTTATTCGGGGCAGACTCCGGGCAAGATGGCGCTACGCCTGAAGGTTGTGCGCCTGGATGACACCCAGGTGAGCTACGGCCAGGCATTTATCCGCGAAACCATCGGCAAATTCATCTCCGGGATCGTCCTCGGCATCGGATATCTGATGGTTGCCCTGCGCAGCGACAAACGTGGCCTCCACGATCTGATGGCGGACACCAGGGTGATTAAACTTTAAGGTAACTGCTCAGCAAGGGCTTGTGACACCCATTCCAAGGGACACGACTGTTTGAGATTGGGGCCGTCCATGGCC
The DNA here is from genome assembly GCA_020201305.1 of Geobacteraceae bacterium. Lineage (GTDB taxonomy): Bacteria > Desulfobacterota > Desulfuromonadia > Desulfuromonadales > Desulfuromonadaceae > JAIVHC01. The sequence goes on along the minus strand of JAIVHC010000020.1, from coordinate 4,924 downwards.
GTTCGACTGCTGAATAGTTAAAATCCAAAAACCCACCCTGCACCTCGCATATAGGATATGCAGCCACTGCAGGCTTCAAGCATTAAACAAGGAGAAATCAACAATGGCAAACAAAGGTGACGTTAAAAAGGCAGTTCTGGCATATTCCGGCGGGCTCGACACCTCCATCATTCTGAAATGGCTCATCGAGGAGTACGGCTGCGAAGTTGTGGCCTTTGCCGCCGACCTGGGCCAGGGGGAAGAGCTTGATTTTATCCCCGAGAAGGCGAAAAAAACCGGAGCATGCAGCTGTTATGTCGAAGACCTGCGCGAGGAGTTCGTACGCGATTTCGTCTTCCCCATGTTCCGCGCTAATGCCATCTATGAGGGGCGCTATTTCCTCGGCACCTCAATTGCGCGCCCCCTGATCGCCAAGAAGCAGATGGAGATCGCCAAAGCTGAAGGCGCAGATGCGGTTTCCCACGGCGCTACGGGCAAGGGCAACGATCAAGTTCGTTTTGAATTGAGCTACTACCACTTTGATCCAGCGGTAAAGGTTATCGCCCCCTGGCGCGAATGGGACCTGAACAGCAGAACAGCGCTGGAAGAATACGCGCGCAAGCACGACATCCACGTTCCTACGAGCAAGAAGTTCCCCTGGAGCAGCGACCGCAACATGCTGCATATCTCTTTCGAAGGCGACGTCCTGGAAAATCCCATGGCGGAAGCACCGGAAGAGATGTATGTGATGAGCGTACGCCCGGAGGATGCGCCGGATGAGGCGGAATATGTAGACATCGAATTTGAAATGGGCGACCCAATAGCCATAAATGGCGAACGTCTCTCCCCGGCAGAGCTCCTGACTAAACTCAACGAGTTTGGCTACAAGCACGGCATCGGGCGGGTTGACTTGATGGAAAACCGCTACGTGGGAATGAAGAGCCGCGGCGTGTACGAGACCCCCGGCGGCACCATTCTCGAAGAGGCGCACCGCGCGGTGGAATCCATCACCATGGATCGTGAGGTAATGCACCTGCGTGATTCTCTGGTGTCTCGCTATGCGGCAATCATCTACAACGGCTACTGGTTCGCCCCCGAGCGTGAGGCGCTCCAGGCCCTTATTGACGACACCCAGAAAACTGTGAACGGCATCGCCAGAATCAAGCTCTATAAAGGCCACTGCCGCGTAGTGGGGCGTGATTCGAAGACCGACTCCCTTTTCAACCTCGACTACGCCACCTTCGAAGCTGATGAGGTGTATAACCAGGCCGATGCGGAAGGATTTATCAAAATCAATGCCCTGCGTCTGCGGATTCGCAGCCTGATGCGGAATAAGTAAAACAACTCCATATATTTTCCCTCCCCTTTTGATAGGGGAGGGTCAGGGTGGGGATAATGCCCGCAAGGGCATGCTTCAGGAGAAATTAAGGCAAACGTAATGGATTCGGGCATCCTCAAACACATCAAAACCTCGGTGGTTGCGTGTATTATTGATGAACACGAACGCATCCTCCTCACCAAGCGCAGTATCCCGCCCTTTTTCGGGCAGTGGGTAATGCCGGGCGGGAAGATTGACCATGGCGAGTCCATCGCTACGGCGTTGAGACGCGAGGTGCGCGAAGAAGTGGGACTGAGGGTGAAAACCGGTACTCTGGTAGATATTTACGAGCACCTTGCCGTGGGAGAGCGCAGCGATCACTATATTATCCTGTACTATCGTGCCCTGCCCCTGACTCTGGACATAACAATCAATCACGCCGAACTAAGTGAGGCACAATGGTTTAGCGCACACGAACTCCCGCACCTGGATGTCCCGCCCGGTTCACGCCAGGTGCTGGCGCAGCTGTACCCGGAACAGGAGTGGCCCCATTTGCAACCGCCGGGAGAACATGCGGATCTGGAACTACCCGGAGATTCCCTCCTTCAGCAAGATTAGCGAGACCTGAGCGCCTATGTTCAAAATTGTAGAGAAAAAGGTACTGCTGGAATTTCCGCGCGGCCACCACCTTCACTGCCTCCTGAGCCAGATTCCCAATGAGATCCGCAGCGAGGATGAAACTGATCCCGGCGCGGTATCCCAGCGCAAGTGGGAACGCATCCACGCGGTACTTGACCTCGTCTCCCGGGGACCGGGGAACCTGAGCAAACTGCATTTTCTCGTGTTCCCTGAATCTGTCCTCCCGGTGGAGTACTTTGATGCCATGCTCCACCATGTTGATGAGCATTTCAGTAACAACACGGTCACCATTGTGGGGATTGAACACATGCGCCTGACCGAGTTTTATTCTTTTGCCGGGCAGTTCAGTGCCGACAACGCCGAACTTCTCGAATCGATCCGCTCCGATCGTTTGAGTGGGGATATCGACTGTCTGCAGGTCAACAGCGCCGCCACCATTATCAAGGATGCCAACGGCGCTACGCGCGTATATCTGCAGGCCAAAAGCCACCCCTTTGCCCTCGAAGAAGGGCCGGACGCAAGAAACGATCTGTACCACGGCAAGATATTTCCCCTGTGGCGCAGCGAGCCCAATGCGTTCAACTTCATGGCGCTGATCTGCTTTGACTACATCTACCGCACTCTTTTACAATCAAACATTGCACAGGTGATCGATCACGCCAATGAGCTGTTTTTCTCCTCGCGCCAGCAGCTTGATCTGCTCGTGGTGCTGGAATGCAACCCGAAACCGGAACACCGCACCTTCCGCGATGTAATCCATGGATTTTACGGTGAATTACTTGAAGCTGCGCCCGGGGTGCGCGACACCATTACCGTCTTCTGCAACACCACGGAGCTGGTCAACTCACCCCCGGGGGTTGGTCCGGATGACACCTTCGGATACTCATCCGTCATAATCAGTCACCACCATCGCATGCACAGCTATCAGCTGGCCGAATTTTCCACCGATGACTTTGGCGGCCTCCCCATCTGCCGCCTGCGCTTCGGCCCCGGGAGTCGGCTGTACTATTTCAACCTCCCCGTGTTCTACGAGTTCGATCCACGCACCACCAGGATGCCGCTCAAGGTCCACCGGGTATATAAACACGCAGAATCCAAAGGCTGGGTCAACATTCCCAACGGGGAAGAAAACTCGGCTTAGGGTGAGAACTGTTAATAAAGGAGAACTTGTTACTATGAGTCAGAAACTCTGGGGTGGACGTTTCACCCAGCCTACAGATAAATTTGTAGAGGAATTCACCGCCTCTATCGGTTTTGAACAACGCCTCTACCCCTACGACATTCGGGGTTCCAAGGCACACGCGCAGATGCTCGCGCGTCAGGGGATAATCGCACCGGAGGAAGCGGAGCAGATCCGCGCCGGGTTGGATGAGATCCTTACGGATATCGATCAGGGTAACATCGAGTTTTCCATCGCCCTCGAAGACATTCACATGAACATCGAAGCACGCCTGATAGAGCGTATCGGCACCGTGGGTGGGAAGCTCCACACCGGACGTTCACGCAACGATCAGGTCGCAGTGGATATCCGCCTCTACCTGCGCGATGAGCTAGATGCGATTATCGCATACCTTGAATCCCTGATGGATTCACTCCTGACCCAGGCGGAAGGAAATCTGAATACCATCATGCCGGGATACACCCATCTGCAGACCGCACAGCCGGTGCTGTTTGCTCACCACATGCTCGCGTACCACGAAATGTTCAAACGCGATGCGAGCCGGATGCGCGACTGCCGCGCGCGCATGAACGTAATGCCCCTCGGTGCCGGAGCTCTCGCAGGAACCACTTTCCCCATCGACCGCGAATGGGTTGCCGAGCAACTCGGCTTTGACGGGGTGACACGCAACAGCCTCGATTCCGTCTCGGACCGCGACTTCGCCATTGAATTCTGCAGCAACGCCGCTACGGTAATGATGCATCTATCACGTTTGAGTGAAGAGTTGATCATCTGGTCGAGCGCCGATTTTGACTTTATCGAACTCAGCGATGCGTTCTGCACCGGCAGCTCCATCATGCCACAAAAGAAGAACCCCGATGTCCCAGAGTTGGTGCGGGGCAAAAGCGGTCGCGTATACGGCAACCTCGTGAGCCTGCTGACCTTGATGAAATCCCTGCCGCTGGCATATAACAAAGATATGCAGGAGGACAAAGAGCCGCTCTTCGACAGTATTGATACCGTCAAAGGGAGCCTGAAGATCTTCGCCTCCATGATTGCGGAGATGAAGGTAAAAACGGACAACATGCGTATTGCTGCGGCGCGCGGCTTCTCCACTGCTACCGATATTGCCGATTACTGCGTGCGCAAAGGGCTGCCGTTCCGCCAGGCCCATGAAGTGGTGGGGAAAACGGTGCGCTACTGCATTGAACACGGTAAGGATATTCCCGAGCTCAGCGTCGAAGAATTCCGCGAGTTCAGCGCTCTCATCGATACGGATATCTACGATTTTGTCACTCTCGATGCTTCGGTAAATGCGCGTACTGCTACCGGCGGCACTGCCCGTTGTGCGGTAGAGCGCGAAATTGCCCTGGCGCGCCAGGCTCAAAAGAAGGCTTGAAGATACCTATGATTGCAGCATATTCCCCCTCCCGAATTTACTCTGTTCTGAGCGCTGCCCTGGTATGCGTTCTGCTCCTGTATGGGTGCGGAAAAAAAGGGCCGGTGGTGCCCCTGGAAGCAAAGGTACCCACAGCTCCGACAAAGGTGAGTCTGAGTCAGCGCGGCTCGTCGTTATTGCTTGCGTGGAACATTCCGGCATTAAATCAGGATGGTTCTGAACTGGACAATCTGAAACGTTTTGACATCTACCGTATCGACTATGTTCCCGAAACGGGCTGTCCCGAATGCCGCAAGCCACAACATCTGTTGCAGCAGATTGATGTGGCCTTCTATCAGAGTAAGAAGCGCAACAGCAACCGAATCTACATGTGGGATCATTTTGTAGAACCGGGGGTCGGCTATCGCTACCGCATTGTGCCGGTGACCGA
>JAIVHC010000181.1 GCA_020201305.1 Geobacteraceae bacterium | reverse complement strand
GGCTCCTAGAGGATGAAGGTTTTATCCAGGAACTTAAGGTCGGTGCAGCCTCTGGGTATGTAGTAAGTTGAATCTACAGATTCAATAGTTCGATGATACCGAAAATTATCAGGTAGGCGGCAACGATGTATCTTAACAGTTTTGGCACTATGAGAATGGCAATGCCTGCTATTAAAGAGATTAAGGGGGCAAGTTCCAAGTTGATATTCATAAAAGTGCTCCGTGTTTTAGGGTTGATTTAAAATAACTATTCCGGGTTCCGGGAACCATATACTTATTTTCATGCTGTAATGTTACAGAATCGCACGTGTAGTAAATCCCGTCTACTTTTATCGCCTTCCTCAACGTGGAAATGGTGGCAGCTGGGAGGGTAGGGTGCCCCGGTTATGGGATGTGTCGATGCTGATGCGCTTTCAATTTGACAGCCGTATACCCCACAATGTATACAAACTGGTTCGCCGTGGGCGGTTCCGGGAATATGGCGACAATCTTCCTTTAACGTCACTCCCGCGCAGGCGGGAGTCCAGAGGCGCTCGGTATAGCAATAAGATCTATGGATTCCCGCCTGCGCGGGAATGACGGCAAGTAGTGTTTTTGATTTTGAAGATTGCGTTAAAGCCCCTTTGAGGGGCTAGCAATCGCTAAAGCCCCCGGTTTGACCGGGGGATACTTACTCAATATGTCTCTATAGTGGAGCATGCAATAGGAGCAGTATTCTTGAAGAAAACCTATATTGAAGATATCCGTGAACGAGATCCCATCAACAGCGTTTTTCTGGTGCGGGATAAAAATATGGCCATGGCCAAAAACGGCAAGCCGTATATGAACCTCAAACTCATGGATCGGAGTGGAGAGGTTGACGGCCGCATCTGGGATAATGTGGATGAACTTACGACCCGGTTTGATAAAGATGATTTCGTCCACATAAAGGGGAAAGCCAACCTGTTTATGGGGAAGATGCAGTTTATCATTAACAGCATAGAACGCGTAGATGAGCGTCAGGTTAATCTGGTCGGCGGTCTTCTAGAGCACTCCCTGTGTGTTGCACGTCTGGCCCGGGATGTGAGTGAGCGTTATCCTCGCATTAATCGCGATCTGCTTGTGTGCAGTGCACTCCTACACGATATCGGCAAGGTTGCCGAATTGCGTTATGCGCGCAGTTTTGACTATACAGACACAGGAAAGCTCATCGGGCATATCGTCATGGGGGTGGAAATGCTTGAAGAGAAGATCAGGACCTGTCCTGATTTCCCCGCACAGAAGACCATGCTGCTTAAACACATGCTTCTCTCTCATCACGGTCAGTATGAGTACGGCTCTCCCAAACGTCCCAAGACCCTTGAAGCGGTAGTTCTGAACTTTGTCGATGATATGGATGCAAAAATCAACGGCATAGCTCTGCATATCGATCGGGAGCAGCACAACCCCTCTGCTTGGACATCATATCACCGCTTGTACGATCGTTACTTTTACGCTCCAGCTGATGAAGCGGAGACAGAGACGATACCGGCTCCGCCATCGGAACCTGCAACGGAAGCTCCGGAACCGGCATCTTCGCTGCGTGAACATAAAAATTTCACAGATAAAAAACAGACTAAACGCAATAACAGATATCAGGAGCCGCTGCGCACTTCACTGGGTGACCAGCTTGCGGGTTCAAACCTGGATCTGTTTGAACCCAGAGAGGATGGAGAGCGATGATCATTAAGACCCTGCCCGTAGGCCCTTTACAGGTTAATTGCTATATCGTGGCATGTCCGCGTACTAAAAAGACGCTGATTATAGATCCGGGGGACGAAGCGGAGCAAATTCTTCGAGTGATAGAGCAGGAGGGGTTGGAGCCTAAGATGCTGGTGAATACCCATGCACATTTCGATCACGTCGGGGGAAACAGAGCTATTCTGGAAAAAACCGGGATTGAGTTCTGTATGCATAAAGATGATGCCCCCATGCTCAAACAGGCCTCGCGTCAGGCTGCGAGTTTTGGTCTGCCTGCAGTTGAATCGCCGGAGCCGAGCCGCTTTCTGCAAAATGGTGATCTGCTCGAGATCGGTGACCTGAATTTTGAGGTGATCCATACTCCGGGGCATTCTCCCGGCGGCATATGTCTGTATGGAGAAGGACACCTCTTTTCCGGCGATACCCTGTTTGCCGGTTCTATCGGGCGCACTGATCTGCCCGGCGGAGATATGCAGCAACTTATCGGGCATGTCCGCTCCCAGCTCATGGTGTTGCCTGCTTCGACCGTCGTACATCCCGGGCATGGCCCCGAATCCACCATCGCTGCAGAGCAGAGCTCCAATCCGTTTGTCAATGGTGACTACGTTTGATGGCGTCGCAAAAAGTCCGCCCTCCGGCGTTACGGCGTTTTTTCAGGACCTCGACATACCTGATGTATGCCTTCGCCCCTGAAAAACCCCCAGGCCTTGTAGGGCGAAATTTTTGCTTAGCCATCTTATGATTTTTTGCGAAAGCATCACGTTTGATAGCAGGAACCCGAATAATTGACTAAGAGGGCACGACTTATGGCAACGCTGGAGGGAAAACAGATCGTATTGGGTGTGAGCGGCGGAATCGCGGCGTATAAAGCGGTAGAACTGCTGCGTTTGCTCACTAAAGCCGGAGCCGAGGTATCGGTGGTGATGACTGCGAATGCATGTGAGTTTGTTACACCGCTGACGTTTCAGACCCTGTCTAATAACCCCGTACATACCCACATGTTCGATCTGTATCAGGAAAAAGAGATCGGGCATATCTCCCTGGCGGATAAAGCTGATATGTGTGTAGTTGCCCCCGCAACGGCGAACATTATGGGTAAACTCAGTAGTGGAATCGCAGATGATCTGCTCAGCACTACCCTGATGGCGACTAAAGCCCCGGTGGTTCTAGCCCCTTCCATGAATGTGAATATGTATGAAAGCGCCGCGCTGCAACACAATCTGCAGGTTTTGACTCAGCGTGGTTTCCACATTATCGACCCGGATGATGGCTATCTCGCATGTGGCTGGGAAGGAAAAGGTAAATTGCCGTCGCCGGAGCATATTCTGGCGTGGATTGAGCGCGTTTTGACGCCTGCGGATCTCGCCGGTGAGCGGGTGCTTGTGAGCGCCGGACCCACGCGTGAAGAGATCGATCCGGTACGCTACGTATCCAATTATTCTTCGGGTAAAATGGGATATGCCATTGCGCGCTCCGCATGGGAACGCGGTGCGGAGGTGGTTCTGGTGAGCGGGCCTACAGCGCTGGAAGCTCCGGTCGGAGTGCGGCGCGTAAGTGTGACAAGTGCCAGGGAGATGTATGCAGCCGTGATGCACGAATTACCTGAAGCAAGTGTGGTGATCAAGGCAGCAGCGGTAGCCGACTATCGCCCCTGCAGTGCTGCAGCACAGAAAATCAAGAAAAAACCGGGTACCATGAGTGTGGAGTTAGAACCCAATCCGGATATTCTGGCGCAGATTGGGGCACAGAAAACAGAGCAGATAGTGGTTGGATTCGCTGCAGAAACCCATGATATCCTGCGCCATGCCCAGGAGAAGCTGCAACGTAAAAACCTCGATATCCTTGTCGCTAACGATGTCACAGCCGCAGGAGCCGGTTTTGATGTTGAAACCAATGTGGTTAAATTTCTGCATGCGGATGGTAGGGTGGAAGATATGCCGCAACAGAGCAAGGTAGAGGTTGCGTACGCTTTGTTGGATCGTGTCAGTGCCTGCATTACCGCAAACCGCAAAAGCAAGCGCGCAGATTAACGGAGGGTCCGACAGGCTCCTAGCTCCTAGATGTTATTCAACGGGTTGGTGACATTGGAGCGAAAGTGCTCCTTGATGTCATCAAGGACGGCAACGCTGAGTTCGGAGGGGAGGCGCCCGTCCTGCCACAGGCTCTTCAGGCTGGTGCGCATTTTCTGAGCGGATTGCAGGGCGCGTTCTCCGGTGGGGTCGGCATTCAGGTAGATACTCTGCGGATCGGAGAGTACGCTCATGCTCGCTTCCAAGGCCAGATCCAGATATTCGCGGCGATCTTTCTGCTCGAGTTTCCACACCGAACGTTCATCCAGGCGCTTCAGAATGCGCTGCCAACGCTGGATACGGCTGATCAGGAGCATGGAATTGAACATGCGCTTGTTGGTGCCGAAGGAAAACAGGGTACGCACAAGTACGCGGCGCAATAATTTGTCATTTTCACTGAAATCGTCTTGCGCAAGTTCCCTGGCCTGAACCCATATCTGGGGATCAATACGCGACTCAAAGCGCAATTCCCAGTAGGCGTGATTAAGAAAGACGGTATTATAACTGCGTACCATTTTGTACGGCACCATAAAACCATGCGCAATGGTATCTGCCCCGAGATGGGCAATGTAGCCATACGCACATGCGCGCTGCGCATCTGTTTTTGCCGCTGCAAGAACCTTGTTTCCCATGTTCCAGCTGTGGCAGTGTTTCAGATAGTGGGTGAATTTTTTACCCAGAGTGATGTCGGCACTGATGCAGCCGTAGAGAAAATCGTGCGGGTATGCATGTAGCAGTGTAGCCATATGCGCGGGAAGATTACCCGCTTGCGCCAGGATACTGTTGCCAAGTTGCAGATGTACCCCGAATCCCCATGCCCATACTTCGGTGGGGATAAGGCACATACACACAAAAGTGAACACAGTTAAACATAAACGCATACAGTAATCTCCGGTGCCGGATTGGGAAACGTTTGAAGTGCTTGTTTGAATTGCTTCTATCAACACTAAGTAGGATAATGCCATCCATGGACGGATGTAAAGGATATGCTTGATAAACGCACACAACTCATACACCACGCACGCGCAAATACAGTAGCTGCGCTGCAGGATATGCAGCGCTGGGGAGTTGAAGCGCTCCATTTTAATTCTCATACACCAGAGGCATTGCCTCTGTGCTCGAGTCTTGATCCTGTAACGGCTGCAACAACGGCTTGCCGCACAGAAACCCTCGAAGATATTCGCGCTGATATGGGGGAGTGTCAGCGCTGTGCTCTGGGACGTACACGCACCCAGTTGGTATTTGGAGGTGGAAATCCTAAAGCGTCTCTGGTGTTTGTAGGGGAGGGCCCAGGCCAAAGAGAAGATGAGCAAGGTGAGCCATTTGTGGGCGAAGCCGGGTTGTTGCTGAATCGTATTCTGTTTGCCATGGGGCTTGAGCGCAAGGATGTGTATATCTGTAATGTAATCAAGTGCCGTCCACCGCAGAATCGCAACCCCGAAGCCGATGAAATTGCTGCGTGTGAGCCATTTCTGAAACGCCAGCTCGACGCGATCAACCCGGAGGTTCTGGTAGCACTGGGGAAATTTGCGGCGCAAACCCTATTGCAGGATAAAACCCCCATCAGCAAATTACGCGGCGAGTGGCGTAGCTATAACGATATCGACCTAATGCCCACATTCCACCCAGCCTATCTGCTGCGCAATCCGGTACACAAGCGTGAACTATGGCAGGATATGAAGCAGGTGATGCAACGCCTACAACGTTAAGGGTAGGCGCTGCATCTGTTCGGAGAATATGGCAAAGGGAAGCAGCTGCTTAGAGCTCGGTGCTGGCGATACACTCGATCTCGATCTTTGCCTTTTTAGGCAGGGCGGCAACCTGAATACATGCACGTGCAGGTGCCGGATTGCCGACATATTCGGCATATATATCGTTAACGATGCCAAAATCGGCCATGTCGGTAAGATAGATAGTGGTTTTAAGTACCTGGGTAAAAGTAAGCTCCGCAGCGGCCAGAACCTCTTTGAGGTTTCGCATAACCTGGTGGGTCTGCCCCTTTATGGATGGGGCGGAAAGTTCTCCGGTATTCGGATCGATGGGGATCTGCCCGGAGCAGAATACCAGTTTCCCGCTTTTAATCGCCTGCGAATAGGGCCCTATGGCCTGGGGGGCCGCTTTGGTCGTGATTTCAGTTTTCATGGGGGACGCCTCCTTGGTTTAATTTTTATTGCTGTTGTAAATGAAACCTGCATGCGCAGGTGTAATCATGAACTGATTGGGCGAGCTGAATGGTGTAATGGGCGCATTTTAAGCACGCGAGGCAACTGTTGCAATACTATAACGCAATTGTCGTAGCGACAACTCTGGAAGTGGAAGAATTTATATATCATCCCGAGAGTTACTCAAGGGGAAATGGAGGTTCAGCAATGGCTGACACATACTCACCTGTACGGGTTTCAGCGCATGGTGGTCACAGCGGGCAGTTTTGTCTCCATGCCAGTGACGACCTTGAGTCCATGGTGCAGGAATACATCAGACAGGGGTTTGCGTGGTTTGGAATCACCGAACACATGCCCCCGCTACAGGATCAGTACCGTTATGCAGATGAATCTGAGGCGGGTATCAGCAGTGCAGCTCTGCAGGAGCAGTTCGAACTTTACGTGAAGACAGTAAAGCATCTCCAGCAGCGCTACAGTTCCAGAATAACCATCCTCGTAGGGATGGAGGCTGAATGTTACCCTGGAAGTCTTGAGTATGCATTAAAGTTGCAACAGCGGTACGCTCTGGACTATATTGTCGGCTCCGTTCACCATGTGCGCGGAGTGAATTTTGATTTCAGCCCTGCTGAATATGTTCGGGCAACCGAGGTATGCGGCGATATCGATGCGCTTTACCGCACTTATTTTGACGAACAGTATGAGATGCTCCAGCGTTTGAAACCTGCAGTTGTGGGGCACTTTGATCTGATACGCCTCTATGACCCCGATTACCCCAGGCGTTTAGCCACTCCAGGAGTAATGCAACGCATTGAGCGCAATCTCGCATATATCCGCGAAAAACATCTGTGTCTTGATCTCAATATGCGTGCGCTTCTAAAAGGGGCTGCAGAGCCGTATATATCACGCCCGATTCTCGAAAAAGCATTGGCGCTCGGGATCGATATCCTACCCGGGGATGATTCTCATAGTGTGTCCAGCGTGGGCAGTGGCATTGACGCCGGCACAGCTCTGTTACAGGAACTTGGATACGGGTGCGTATGGAAGCGTCCGGATCGGCATCAAGCCTGATGAATGCCCACATCGTTTAATTTGTTATACAGCTCCGTATGGATAAAAATTTAGATATTAGCTTATACAGGATCAGATATTAAACCATGAAAAAGATACTCAACAACCAGAAGACATCCCTTAGCTTTGAATTCTTCCCACCCAAGACCGAGCGTGGTTGGGATAATTTGCTCGACAATATTGAGAAACTGATGCCTCTGAAACCCTCATCAGTGAGTGTTACCTATGGCGCAGGGGGTTCCACCCGCAGTCAGACTAATCGGCTCGTGATGCGCATTCATGAGGAATGCAAGGTTCCGGTGGTCCCGCATCAGACCTGTGTCGCAGCCACAAAAGATGAAGTGCGTACCATTATGCAGCGTTATCGTGATGCCGGAGTGTATAATGTACTCGCATTGCGCGGCGATCCCCCCGCGGGTGAGGATGACTGGCATCCGCCTGAGGATGGTTTCAAATACGCGGTGGATCTGGTGCGTTTTATCCGTGCGGAGTTCCCCGATACCAGCATCGGGGTGGCGGGATTTCCCGAAGGACATCCGCAGATGCCGAATCGTCTGCTGGAGATCGCCTATCTGAAAGAAAAGGTCGATGCGGGGGCGGATTATATCGTCACTCAGCTGTTTTTCGACAACCGCGACTTCTACGACTTTTGTGCACGTTGTCGTTTAGCGGGTATTGAAGTTCCTATCATCGCCGGGATAATGCCGTTGCGGAATCGCAAGGGGATGGAGAAGATGGCTGAACTGGCTGCCGGTGCACGCTTCCCTGCAGCATTATTGCGCCGGGTAGCTGAAGCATCCGACGATGCAGCGGTGGAGCGGATCGGGCTTGACTGGGCTACTGAGCAGGTACGCGATTTGCTGGAACACAAGGTCAGCGGAGTCCACTTCTACACCCTCAATAGCGCAGAGCCGACCCTGGAAATATTTGCGCGTCTGGGCTTGACACAGCGCTGAGAATGGCTTGCCGTTCTGGTTTGAAATGCTGCAAAGGTGTTTTTACGCCGGCTGCTTTTGCAATACCTCCAGGATACCGCGCATCAGGTCCAGGGGTGTGGGAGGGCAGCCTTTGATATACGCATCCACGGGGATTACGTTATCCACCCCACCGCAGCTGGCGTAACTGGTGCCGAATTCTCCCCCATCCACAGCGCAATCCCCCATGGCTACAATCAGCTTGGGTGCCGGGGTACAGGCATAGGTGCGTTTCAGTGCCTCCTGCAT
>JAIVHC010000302.1 GCA_020201305.1 Geobacteraceae bacterium | reverse complement strand
TAAGATCATCCTGCTGGCAGATACCGATTCGATCTCCTATCTACGCAAGGCGAGAAGCGCGGGGATCTTCTACCACGCTCTGGAGCCGAAGACGGAGGAGGATATGCAGGAGCTGAGTATGGCGCTCGAATCCGCTTGTGAGGCGTTTGAGAAGCAGGAGCGCAGTCTGCTGGGTAAGATTACCAGAGCGATACCTATACCGGGGTAGATTCTCATGAAATTCAATCTGCGTCGGGACGATAAATTGCCCGCCCATACCAACGTTGTTCTGCGCGTTTTAATTTTATCTTGATGCTATTGACCCCATGTCTGTTTTGCAGGCGTGGGGTTGTTTTTTTGTGCTGCTTTCAAGTTGAATGCCCTTTTGGAGATCCTGCACAGAGTTCAACTTCGCTGGATTCGGGGGATGATATAGAATCTATGCTGGACTGAGAGTTTATTGCACCTGCTGAGAATTGATGATGACACCCTGATGGTTTTTTGCTACTGTTTTCTGCGCACGATATAATGCTACATACTTAAATAATCGGAATCGTGGAAGACGGTGAAAATCCGTCGCGGACCCGCCACTGTGTTCGTCGTTACCCAGCGACGTCAGTCAGATACACGCCCGATTCATTTGTTCGTCCCACCTTCGAGGAAAGAGGTGGCAGAACCCGATACACGGATTAAATACGGAATCCCTGTAACCCTTTTATGGTTGCAGGGATTTTTTTATGCGGGAAATATTTTCATGCAGAAAACAATCACGCTGGCGCGCCATGCCTCCATTGACCTTCAATTTGACGGCCATTATATCGGGCGCACCGATGTATCCCTGAGTGCGTACGGCGTTTTCCAGGCGCAAGAGCTGGTACGGAAGCTTAAGCGTTCTGATAAGCCTGCCATTGATGCCGTGTGGTGCAGCCCGGCGAGGCGTGCCCGGCAAACGGCAGCCCCTCTGGCTGTGCAGCAGGATTGCTCCGTGAGCATCAAGGAAGAACTACAGGAAATTGATTTTGGTGCCTGGGAGGGGCTGACTTTTAACCAGATCCTGCGCAACGACCCGCAGCGCGTTAATCAGTGGGCAGCCTTTGCGGAAGACTTTTCCTTTCCCGCCGGAGAATCACTCAGACAATTCAGCCAGCGCCTGAACGCCGTAGCCGAAGCTATCCATGCACAAGCATCGGCACATCTGGTCATAGTGAGCCACGGCGGGGTGTTACGCGGTCTGATCTGCAATCTTATGGACTGGCCCCTGCGGGATCACCTGAAATTCACTATTGAACGGGGAGGGTACGCTACCCTGAGGGTAGACGAACATCATGCTGTACTCACCGGATTGTACAACCATGACGACTGAGCGCACGCCCAACCATATGCTTTACATCAGCGGTGGGGCGCGCAGTGGCAAGAGTAGTTACGCCGAGCAGCGGGCTCTGTCTCTGAGCGGGCCACGCAGCTATATTGCCACCTGCCCGGTGCTGGATGCCGAGATGGCTGTACGCATTGAGCGCCACCAACAGCGCCGTGCAGATCAGAACTGGCACACTATTGAAGAAGCCACCCGGCTGGCGACAGCCCTGAAAGACACCCGCGACAGCAGAGTAGTCCTGGTCGACTGCATAACCCTGTGGATCAACAACCTGCTTTATCGGGCCGAAAAGCATTGCGAATCCCTGGATGAAGACGCCATTTACAATCTTACCCGAGAGGTGATTAATGCAACGCGCCAGGGGGAACGTACGGTGATTTTTGTCTCCAATGAACTCGGAATGGGTATTGTTCCGGACAATGCCCTGTCCCGGCATTACCGCGACCTGGTAGGGCGCTGCAACCAGATCCTCGCTGCACA
>JAIVHC010000301.1 GCA_020201305.1 Geobacteraceae bacterium | reverse complement strand
CTGAAGATGCGCCCGGATGTGCATGCTGAGGCGGGGATGACGTGTGGAGAATGCCACTCCATGGAAAGCTTGAGCCGCGGGGAGATGGCATCCAGAACCTGCACCGATTGTCACGAGCCTGATCCAGGAGTGATTGAGCATGGTATAGATGCGCATATGGACGGCATGACCTGTACCGCGTGCCATGCGGCGTGGTCAGCGCAGGAGTACGGCACCTTTTTCATCCACACGGTGCAGAGTAGTAATGCCGAGTATTTTCCGGTGCGGCGCCCCAGTGAGAACTACCGCAAAAGTGCGTATCTGAAACGCCAC
This sequence comes from Geobacteraceae bacterium, assembly GCA_020201305.1. GTDB lineage: Bacteria > Desulfobacterota > Desulfuromonadia > Desulfuromonadales > Desulfuromonadaceae > JAIVHC01. The sequence continues at coordinate 1,538 of JAIVHC010000301.1, read as the reverse complement.
GACAGTCCGATTTTGGGGGTGAACGCTGCGGGGAAGGTGAGCCCGATCCGGCCGCAGTTTCTCGCTTATTATTCCGCGATGCGCGATAATAAGCCAGTAGGAGAGGAAAACCGCCTTCTGGCGGCGGAATGGAAGGCATATACACCGCACACCGTCCAGCGCGGCGGCCCGGTATGTGACGCATGCCATGCAGATGCACGCCGCTTTGTGCTGCAACCCGATGAGAAACGCATTTATCGCCCCGATCTGGATGGGTTGCACCTCAACGGGTTCTGGAATCAGGCCGGGCAGACGGTATCCAACGGACGCTTTTACACCCCGGCGGAGTTTGAGAATCTTCAGCACCGGGGGCCGGAATACACGCGGAGATATATTGAGAAATGGCAGCAATTTCTAAATCCCGAAGACGCTTCATCGCCACCATCGCCGCCGCAATAGGGGGAGGCTGGTTCCTGCAGCGTTTTTTTGCTCTGCCGCCGCATGCAGCTCGGATGCTTCTTGAGGTGCCTGTGACCAAAATGCCCGAGCGCGGTGCGCTGGTGTTCCGCAACGAACGCATAGCCCTGGTGCGCGAGGAGGGGGTGACCCACGCCCTGAGCCTGGTGTGTACCCATCTGGGCTGCACCGTCAACGTGCTCCCTCAGGGGATAACCTGCCCATGCCACGGGAGTGAATTCACCAGCACCGGCAGGGTGCTGAAAGGCCCCGCCACCGATCCGCTCCCCCATCTGCGCGTGGAGCAGAATGGTGAGGTGCTGCGCGTGTTTGAGGATAAAATTGAGAATAAAGCCTGATTTATTCAGCCTTTCTCCCCCTTCGTACCGCAGCCGCAGCGTTGCTGCCAGGAGGCGAAAAAGATGGACCGACTGTCTGAGCGTAGCGAGTTCAGGTCCATCCGCCGGATGGCAGCATAAGCGTAGGGAACCCGCAGGGCTGCGGTGCAGGGGTGTCCTTCCTTTGCTTACTTTCCTTGGACAAGCAAGGAAAGTAAGGTGGTGTGGGCCACCGCCCACGTCATGTGGGTACTACGGAGAAATATAATCGTAACTGTTCAGCAAAGGCTTATGGCACCCATTCCAAGGGACACTTTGCGCCGTCCATGGCCGTTCGACTGTCGCCGTCCGTGGCGACAGACGCCCTTTCCATGGGTGCCATAAGCCCCCGCAGCTAGTGCTAATTTAACAGTTACACCTCGTTCACATAGGAACAATTCATGCGTGATTTTATCCGCCACCTCTTCCCCCGGGTGGTATTAAAAGACAATCTGCGGATCAGCTACACCTTCTGCCTGGGTGGGCTGGCATTCACCATGTTTCTGATGTTGCTGGTGAGTGGTGCATTGTTGGCGTTCTACTATATCCCCCATGCGGCGGAGGCGTATAACTCGATCCTCTATATCGAAGAAAAGGTGTTCGGGGGGCACTTTCTCCACAGTCTGCACCGCAGCCCTGCGGGTTCCCTACGCTTATGCTGCCATCCGGCGGATGGACCTGAACTCGCTACGCTCAGACAGTCGGTCCATCTTTTTCGCCTCCTGG
>JAIVHC010000300.1 GCA_020201305.1 Geobacteraceae bacterium | reverse complement strand
GCCCTGCGGGCCCGTGATGCAATGCTTCATTTCTTACTTGGCGCCGGGTACAGATGCAACGATATACACGTTCCGTGTCGATAAGGTGCTTAAGAGTGGCGGCATAAAATTCAAGACGCGAACTCTGATACAGCACCGCTCCATCCCAATGCAGTCCGAGGTATTCCAACTGGTGTAAAATAGCTTCTGCGGCCCCGGGGATATTACGTGGCGTATCCAGATCCTCCATACGAATCAGCCAGGTTCCGCCTTCACTTTTGGCAAAACAGTAACTGGCTACAGCCGTTACCAGGGAACCGAAATGGAGTAATCCGGTTGGGCTTGGAGCGAAGCGACCGACGGTAAGAGTGCGCTCAGACAACATAGTTGGCATTGTTTAAACACAAAACAAAGAAGTGATTTAGACTAAAAAAGTAATATTTGTTTGACATCCGTCTCCCTCTCCCTTTATTTATAGAGCAAGCTTGCAAATCCGACTTTTTTACCATTATCTTTGTCTGTCACCACTTGTATTAAATCCTGATTCCGCATGATTTGGGCGTTCAGGATATATGCGGGATAAAAGCAGTGCCATCATATTGGCGCCCTTACTTATATGGAGTATCCATGGTAATCACACGTGCTACAGAATATGCGGTCCGAGCAGTGCTGTATATGGCCAAGTCCCCCCCAGGCGAGATCATCCTGAAAAAGGATATATGTGCTACACAGGGTGTCACCCCTGCGTTTCTCACCAAGATCTTCCAACCATTGGTTAAGGCTGGCCTGATAGGATCCCAGCGTGGTGTAGGCGGGGGGTTTTATCTTAAAAAGGATCCGGCACAGATCACCATCTACGATATCTACAGTATAGAGGAAGATCCTCTCTATATAAACAAGTGTCTGTGCGGGCGCGGAATCTGCGAACGTGACAGCTACTGCCCGGTACACGAAGCATGGAAAGATGTAAGAAGCGGGATGCTGGAACGTCTCAAAAGTTATAATTTCGCGGATCTAGCACGTCAGGAGGAGTTGAATCTCAGCGAACTCGCGGATGGCGTCATTAAAACGGGAAACACCTCCGAATAAAGATAATCAGCATGATGGTAAGATGCACTTATTCTTGACTTGGTTCGCATCAACTAATATTATGAGCGGGTTTTTAGAGTGCCACTGCTAATATCATGGAGTGTGACATTATGGATAAACAGAAGGCTGAAGAATTCAGAGAGATTCTTGAAGCACAACTTGAAAGCCTGCTCAAAGAAGCGGGGAAGACCGTATCGGAGATGACGGATGAGAAAGAAAACTTCCCCGATCCGACTGATCGCGCATCCATGGAGTCAGATCGCAACTTTGAGCTGCGCATTCGGGATCGTGAGCGGCGCCTGATCGGCAAGATCCGCGAGGCGCTGAAGCGCATCGATGATGGAGAGTTCGGTATCTGCGAAAGCTGTGAAGAGGATATTTCCGATTCGCGCCTGCGTGCACGTCCGGTAGCAACCCTGTGTATTGATTGCAAAGAGGAACAGGAACGGCGCGAACGGATAGGTTAGTCAGGCAGGTAAAAATTGATAAACACTGCAAGAACCTTTTTAAAAACACCGGCAACTGGATTCTATTCCGGTGCCGGTGTTTTCTTTGCTTCCGCTGCATTCAGGGCAAATTACCATGAGCCAGGATAACATCTATTCCACCCCCCTTGAGCAGGTCTCCCCCTTCGAATTCAACACCAACGTGGTGCGTGTCTTTGACGATATGCTGCAGCGCAGCGTCCCCATGTATCGTGAAACCCTGTTGCGCCAGGTTCAGATGGCGGCGCGTTATCATCACGAAGGAACGCGTATATACGATCTGGGTTGTTCACATGGG
>JAIVHC010000019.1 GCA_020201305.1 Geobacteraceae bacterium | reverse complement strand
AAAAAGAGCAATATTGCCGCCTACAGCGGCGAGCTCACCTATGCCGAGCTGTTCGGCAACAAGCGCGGGGCATTTACAGGCGCGCACGCTGATCGGCAGGGGATCCTGGAAGAGGCCAACGGCGGAGTGGTGTTTCTGGATGAGATCGGTGATGCGGACCCGAAAACCCAGGTACAACTCCTGCGCTTTCTGGATAACGGAAGTTTTGTGCGCCTGGGGGAAAATAAAACCCGCTTTTCCCACGTGCTCCTTATCGCTGCGACGAATAAAAATCTGCCCGAGCTGATCAAGAAGGAGCTGTTCCGTGAAGATCTGTTTCACCGCCTCTCGGAATTAACCCTTGAGGTTCCATCTCTGAACGAGCGGCGCGAAGATATCCCCGACCTCAGCACCCACTTTATGGGCAAACTCCACCGCGCGTACAAAAACCCCAATCAGGATGATATTGACCCGCCGGTGCTCGACAAAACCGCACGCTACATGCTGCAGAACCACCACTACACCGGAAACATGCGTGAGCTGCGCTCCATTCTCCTGCGCGCGCTGTTTTTCCGGCGTGCGGATATTATCAGTGCCGATGACATCCGGCGTGCTATCGGCTCCCCCATGGTTCTGGAGGAGCACAGCACAGCGCATGACAAAATAAATGCCGGGATGGCCCAGCGGGTGTTCACTTCCATTGTCAACGGCGAGGAAGATTTCTGGAGTGCGATCTACGCCCCTTACTCCAGCAATGATCTTCCCCGGGATGCGGTTGTCGCCACCGTGGATCTGGCGCGTTCCCACGGTGCCACCACCATGCCAGCTATTGCAAAGGCTCTCAAGGCATGCGATCCCACCAGTGATCGCAGCGAAGAGCGCAAAACCTTCTTCCGCTTCAAGAACTTTTTGTACAAAACCATCCGCATAACGTAGCTTATGCAAGCTGATGCAGGAGTTCTTCTACCTTCTGCCTTTCCGCATCGCGCCAGGGTCCGATACACACAAGTCCCATCTGCGCAGGCGTGAGGCATGTAGCTGCTGCATGCGCCACGGCTACTGCATCGACATTGCGCCACATTTGCAGATCATCCGCCAGGGTGCGCATATATCCACTCACCACCCCCCAGCCATAGCGTCCCGCCAGATCTTCGACGTTATCGCGGCTGAAATCGAGATGATTCAACGCGTTACGTACCACCATATCCAGATATTCCTGCTCTGGTTGGATACGCGTCTGCGCCATCACCTCAATCAGCGCCTGCACCACCGCCACCAGGTTCTCGGGTTCGGTGGAGAGATCGATGGAGAAGCAGCCGCAGTCCGGATATTCCTCCAGACTTGCCTCTACACTGTAGGTGAGCCCCGCATCTTCGCGCAATTTCTGCATCAACAGACTTGCGCCCCCTTCACCGAGCATGCGCCGCAGCACCCGCAACTCCGGTGCATATGGATGGTCGCGCCCTGCAGTGCGCCATGCCAGTTGCAGGGTGAGCTGAGAATCAGAATCCTTGACCCAATCGAGGCACGGACCGGAGAATGGATGGGACGGAGGCTCAAGCTCGGAAAATACCTGCGGCGCTTTCCAATATCCAAAATGAGCTGCAACAGCATCCTGCACTGTTTTTGGGTCAACCGGACCGGCAACGCTTATCACCATATTGGCGGGCACGTAGTGGCGTGTGTACCAATTATTTACTGCATCCACGTCGAAGGAGCGAATGGTGGCTGGAGTGCCAATAATCGGCTGGCCCAGAGGGTGCTCGCCCCACATCATGCGTGACATGCGGTTATCCGCACAGATATCCTCACCCGCTTCGTTGAAATCGCTCAGGGCCTCTTCGAGCACAATGGCGCGTTCAGTTTCCAGATGCAGAAATTTAGGCGTGCGCAGCATCACACTGAAAAGCTCAAGCCCCCGGATAACATTGTGCGGATGCACACGCGCGAAAAAACTCGTGCTTTCCGCATCGGTGCCGGCATTCGTATTACTCCCGAGTTGCTCGAATGCCTGCTCCAACGCCGGGCCGGAAGGGTAACGCGCATTGCCGCGAAACATCATGTGCTCTACAAAATGAGATAATCCTGCCTGAGCCGGACGTTCATAGCGACTGCCAACCTTTACGTAACAGATAATCTCCACGCTGTGGAGATAGTCAAGGGGCGCAACGACCAGTTCCAGGCCGTTGTCCAGGGTAGAGTGGTGATATTCGGGCATGTTTATCCTGAGGGGTTATGAAGTGTGAGAAGGTGGGCATTGCAGTAGGGGCACGGCATGCCGTGCCCCTACCTTTCAATCTATTCTTGCAACAGGCGTGCAGCCTCTTTAGCATGATAGGTAAGAATCAGATCAGCGCCGGCACGTTTGAGCCCGGTGAGGGTTTCCATCACTACCCTGTCGTGATCGATCCAGCCTTTTTCCGCCGCAGCCTTCACCATGGAGTACTCACCCGAGACATTGTACGCCGCCAGGGGGAGGTCAAAGCGCTCCTTGATGTCGCGAATGATATCCATATACGCCAGCGCCGGCTTTACCATGAGGAAATCGGCACACTCATCCACATCCAGCTGCGCTTCTCGGATAGCCTCGCGCCGATTGGCCGGATCCATCTGATAACTGCGCCGATCCCCGAACTGGGGGGTTGAGTCCGCGGCATCGCGGAACGGACCGTAGTAGGCACTTGCGTACTTTACCGCATAGCTCATGATGGGGACATAGCTGAAGTCGTTGTCGTCAAGCATTTCACGCAGGGCACTGATGCGGCCATCCATCATGTCACTCGGTGCAACAATATCCGCCCCCGCCTGCGCATGGGAAAGCGCTTCAGCGGCGAGAAGTTCGAGGGTGGAGTCATTATCCACATCTCCGTCTTTGATCACCCCACAGTGCCCATGATCGGTGTACTCGCACATGCACACATCGGTAATCACGGTAAGCTCGGGGAGTTCCTCCTTAAGAGCACGGACCGTGCGCTGGATAATACCTTCATCGCTGTAGGCATCCTTGCCCAGCGGATCTTTGTGCTCCGGAATCCCGAACAGAAGTACTGCTGGAATCCCGAGCTCGTAAGCTTCACGCGCATCTTCCACCAGATTTTCGATGGAAAGCTGATAGATACCCGGCATGGAGGGAATCTCTTTTTTGATGTTTTCGCCAAAGGCGCTGAACATGGGATAGATCAAATCCTCTACACGCAGATGATTTTCACGCACCATACGGCGCAGATTTTCATTTTTGCGTGTGCGCCGTGCACGATAACGGGGAAAATACATATTTACACTCCTGTGTTTGGGGTTAGGTGTGCCATGAATTACGCAATTGTGGATTCCAGCGCCGCCACCAATCCGGTGATGGTATACGGATTAGCCTCAACAGCGATGGGCAAAGAGTACTCACATGCCGTGGCACTGGTTATGGGGCCGATAGAGGCGTACCGTATCCTTTCCGGCACCAGAGCAATCTGTTCACCGAGAAGGGCAACGTAGTTATGCACAGCCGAAGAGGAAGTGAAGGTTACAATGTCGATTCGATGCTCAAGCATATCGAGAAGAACATCACTTTTCGAGGTCGCAGCAAGGGTGCGATACGCGATGGGATCGTCGACCTGGGCTCCCAACTCCCTGAGCGCTGGAGCTATAACATCTCGAGCAAGTTCAGCGCGCGGATAGAGTACCCGCTGGGCTGTGACACCACGGGTGTGAAACAGCTCCACCACCCCTTCCGCAGTAAAATTGTGTGCCGGAGTGATGGCGGTATAACCGCGCTGCTGCAGGCATTTCTGGGTTGCAGGGCCGACACACACCAATTGCACATGCGCCGGCACCTGTATGGTCTGGCGCTCAACAAAATCCAGCACTATGTTTACTGCATTGACGGAGGTAAGGAGGAGTGCATCGTAGTCTGCTATGTGGCGCAGAGTCGTTTCAAACGGGGCTGGATCCTGCGGCGGGACGATCTCAATCAGGGGGAAAACCTCGGCATGCAGTCCGGCATGTTCCAGCGCAGTTACAAACGGCTGCGCCTGATGTTGAGGGCGGGTAACCAGTACGCATGGTGGCGCAGTATTTACTCCATGCTCAATGCTCATCTAAATCCTGATCCACCTGTTTCATCTCCCCCTTGGGAGCCTCAATCTCCAATTCGAACAGCTCCTGCAACACGTCTACATAGGGCTGCGCCTCGGAACCCTTCTGGGCGCGCTTTAATCCAGCAGTGGGCTGATGGAGGATCTTGTTGATCAGAGCCTGGCTCATCGCCTCAATCGCACGCCGTCCCTGATCATCCAGGTTTTTGATCTGGCTCAGGGTTTTTTCCACCTCACGTTGGCGCAGACGCTCCATTTTCTGCCGCAGCGCCACAATGGTGGGAACCACTTCCAGACTCCCCATCCATCCCTTGAACTGGAGCAGTTCCTGATCGATAATCTCTTCCGCAGCAATGGACTCCTTCTGGCGCTCATCCATATTGGCTTTAACGATCCCCTGCAAATCGTCAACATCGTAGAGATACACATTACCCACATTGTTCACGCGTGGATCAATGTCGCGCGGCACGGCAATATCGATGAAAAACATGGGTTTCTGCTTGCGCTGACGCAGAGCGCGCTTTACCTGATCCGGATGAATGATGAAGCTCGTAGCGCCGGTAGAGGAGAGCACAATATCCACCTGGTGCAGATGGTCGGAAAAATTCTCAAACAGCACCGCGCGCCCGGAGAACTCCTGCGCCAGGGTCTGCGCGCGCGAGAAGGTGCGGTTCGCCACCAGCACCTCTTTGACCCCGTTGTTGATAAAGTGGCGCGCTGCGAGTTCGCACATCTCGCCGGCACCCAGAAGCATAACGGTCTTGCCCTCGATGGAATCAAAAATTTTGCGTGCGAGTTCAACCGCAGCAAAGGACACCGATACCGCATTCCCGGCGATATTGGTTTCAGTACGTACCCGTTTTGCCACGGAAAAAGCCTTGTGCAAAAAACGGTTCATGATGAGACCGACGCTCCCATGTTCCACCGCATACCCGTATGCATCCTTGATCTGTCCGAGGATCTGGGGTTCCCCCACCACCATGGAATCGAGACTCGCCGCAACGCGAAACAGGTGACGCACAGCTTCGTCACCCTGATACACGTACAGGTGCTTGCTCAGTTGCTCCGCATCCAGGCCATGATAATGCGCCAGGAAAAGGGTCACAGCTTCGACTCCTTCCTCTGCACGGTCTGCAGCGGCATAAATCTCCACTCGGTTGCAGGTGGAAACCACCACAACCTCGGCAATGCAGTGGATCTCTTTCAACTGCCCCAGGGCATCACCTATACGCTCCGGCGCAAAAGCCACAGTTTCGCGAATGGAAACCGGGGTGGTTTTATGACTTAAACCGACGACGAAAATATCCATATATCTTTCCAGTTATCACCACCGGCTTTCTGCAAATATCAGCTCAATCCGGTAGATCGATGTTTATTTCTTGACTCTATCCGGACATGGAATTGTAACTGTGCAGCCCCGGAAGGAGAAGGTTTACCCCCAGAAAAGTGAAGAGTAAAAAGCAGAATCCGATGATAGCGAATATTGCCGCACGCCGCCCGCGCCACCCTACTGTAAGACGCCCGTGCAGGAGTGCGGCATACAAAAACCAGGTGATCAAAGCCCATGATTCCTTGGGATCCCAACTCCAGTACGTACCCCATGCAGATTCAGCCCACACTGCACCGGAGATAATCCCCATGGTCATAAGGGGAAACCCAAATTTAAGACAGCGATAGTTAACCCGATCCAGGGTCTCGAGAGAAGGGAGCCGATAGTGGAGGGCGGAAAACTTTTTGCTTTTGAGCATGCGCTCCTGAAGCAGATACAGAATCGCAGCGACAAACGCCACGGTAAACACCGCACTTCCCAGAAAAGATAGCCCCACATGGATGGGAAGCCAGAAACTGTCGAGAACGGGGTTCAGATCCTGGGTCTGCATCGGCATGAGGCTACCGAATAACATAAACACGGTAACCAGGGTCGCCGTTGCTGCAGCCATTACCTGCATACGCACCTGCAGATCGAAGAGCATAAATACTCCGGCAAGGGCCCAGGCGAAAAAAGACAGCGATTCGTGCAGATTGGTGACTGGAGTGTATCCTGCCTCGAAATAGCGCACGATCAGTGTAATGGTGTGCACGCCAAACGCAAGAAGGAGCAATAACCGGGCCCGCCGCCCTTCCGTGCCCCGGTTGCGCACTACCGCCACCAGAGACATCAGGGTAGCAAGGGCGTACATCAGTAATGCCACCTTGTACAACAGGATACTCATCTTCTCCCTCCCCGGCTCCGCAACTGCCGCAACTGCCGCAACTGCCGCAACTGCCGCAACTGCCGCAACTGATTCACACGAAACATTAAATCCATATCCATCCTATCTACTACACCCAGTATAGGCAAAGGCACATTCTAGGCGCGCATTAAAAACAGTGTCAACCCAAATTCCCATGCCCCCTCCAGAGTTCCAGATGCGCGATCCTTCCAGATTAATTAAATCGCTAAAAACCGAAAAGTTCCTGCTCTACCAACTCACACAGAATATGCCCGTAACACAGCAGACCTTCCGCTCCTCGAGCCAGATAGGGGGCCTCGAGTGCAATTACCGTATCCGCGCCAGCCTCGACCCAGGGATCCGCATCCGCGGCAGACAACACCAGTGTCGCACATCCCTGTTCGCGTGCGGTCTCTACCCCGGCGAGCAGAGGTGCGCTGACTTCAGCTGCTACAAACATGAGCATATCACCGCTCCGTGCTGTCGCCTGGATACAAGCACTGTAATACTGTACAAACGCATCCGCTTCACTCAGGGACGCAGCAAAGGCGGTATTTCCACTCAGAGAAAGGGCGGGAAGGGAGGGGCGCTCTGTTCCCAGGTTATGCAGAAATCCGTGTGCTATTGCATCCGCAACCCCCATCAATCCACCGTCTGCGGCAACAATCAGATGCCCGCCGGAAGCAAACAACTGCGCCAACTGAGCAGCACTCGCCTCCAGTTGTTCCGCATGCTCCACCAGTGAACCCTCCAGAACAGAGGTGTGCTGCTCAAGTATATTTATTATTCTTTCTGACATGGTAAAGTCCTCTTGTAAACGCGTGGCGATCTGGCTACTTTATACTTAATAGAATCTTCCGCCTTTTATCCTGATTTGGTCGTAACTATTCACTACATGGGTGGAAAGAGCCATAATTCCCGGTTCCAGGGACGCCCACGTTCTAATTTGTGGTCGTCCTGAGGCTTGACTGGCTCTATCCGTGAGCCAGACACCCTTCCACCGGGAACCATGGCTCTA
>JAIVHC010000125.1 GCA_020201305.1 Geobacteraceae bacterium | reverse complement strand
TCGCCATACTCTTCAAAGAACTGCAGTGCATCCACCATGCGCACCATCTCGTCAATATTGCGTCCCAGCGGGAGGTTGTTAACCACCTGATGCTGGACCACACCGTCCTTGTCGATCAGGAAGGAGCCGCGCATCGCCACGCCCGCCTCCGGATGCTCAATCCCGAACGCCTGGGTGATTTCGTGCTTAATATCCGCAATAATGGGGAACTGTACCGGCCCGATGCCACCATCTTCTACCGGGGTGTTGCGCCATGCCAGGTGGGTGAACTGGGAGTCGATGGAAACCCCGGCGATCTCTACGCCACGCTCCTGCAGCTGTTTTACGCGGTGGTCATGGGCAATGATCTCTGAAGGGCACACAAAGGTGAAGTCCAAGGGCCAGAAAAACAGCACCAGATACTTCCCTTGTTGCTCTGAGAGCTTGTATTCTGCAAAACTGCCATCGGGCATAACCGCTGTTGCAGTAAAATCGGGGGCCTGACGCGCTACGAGTACACTCATGATAAAACTCCTTGTTGAAAAAACGGGTTGGAATATGTCAAATAAACACTTTAACAGCAAATGCCTCAGCATCAAGCTGATGTGACAGAACGATACAAATGACAACCAAATTTGTCAACAATAAATTTGCACCCTTATGCGCACGCTGATTTGCGCCGTGAAAATTTTTATCAAAGTGTTGCCTCCATGGTGGAACCGTGACGGCATTTTATGGGTTACGCCAGCCAGGGAGGGGATAAAGTGAATCTGGTGCTACTGTATAACAGCGAAGAGATTGTCAACGGACGTGTACTCCTCCAGGGACGCCGGGCGCAGCATATCCGCACCGTGTTGCGCGCCCAGGCGGGTGAGTCGGTTCGAGTAGGCCTCCTGCAGGGGAACATGGGCACAGGGCGGATTCTGCGTTTGAATGAGGACAGCGTCGAACTGGAGGTTGAACTGCATAATCCCCCACCAGCGCCAGACCCCACCACCCTGATTCTGGCTTTGCCGCGTCCCAAGGTTCTCAAGCGCCTGTTGGTTATGCTAACCACGCGCGCGATACCATCCTGCCCCGGGTGGAATTAAAGCGTCTGTTCAAGCCCTTCGTGGAGGATGAACTGGACGCCCTGTGCGGTGAGCGCGAACGTCTCCTTGCCCATCCCGGCGACGCGCAGGGGTGGCCACCTGCTACAGCTGGAGAACGGGTTCTGTTCATCGGCCCCGAAGGAGGGCTGATTCCCTATGAGGTCACCATGCTCGAAGAGCGCGGCTTTAAGACCTTTTCCATCGGCGAGCGCATCCTGCATGTGGAGACAGCGGTGGTGGCCTGTCTCGCGCGCCTGGGGATGTAGAAGTGATTCCCTCCCCATTGTATGGGGGAGGGTCAGGGTGGGGGTAATGCCCGAGAGGGCATCGAGTTTTGAAGATGTAGACACATCCCAGAGAGGTTTCCTATGCAGCAAGCAACATCACGCGCCCATTGGGCCACGCGCCTGGGGTTCATCCTCGCCGCCGCCGGCAGTTCCATCGGTCTGGGGAATATCTGGAAGTTCCCCTACGTAGCGGGAGAAAACGGTGGTGGCCTGTTTATTCTGTTCTACCTGATTTGTGTGGTCGTGATCGGCGTGCCTATTATGATGGCGGAATTTCTCATCGGGCGCACCAGTGAGCGCGACGCCGTGGGTGCGTTCAGCGTCCTCGCGGGGCGGCGTTCACCCTGGCGCGCCGCCGGTTGGATAGCCATGGGGGCGGCGTTTCTGCTGTTCTCCTTTTACTCCGTGGTCGCCGGATGGGTGTTCCACTATCTGCTGCAGGCACTCAAGGGTAGCTTCTCCTCCAACCCGGAACAGATCGCGGGCCTCTTCCACCAGCTGGTCGGTTCACCCACACAGGTGATTATGTGGCAGAGCCTGTTTGTCCTTGCCACCGGGGCGATTGTCGTAGGCGGAATCCGCGGCGGCATCGAGCGCTGGAGCCGGATTCTGCTCCCGCTGCTGTTTATCATGCTCCTGGGGTTGGTGGGGTACGGTTTCACCACTCCGGCGGCAGCAAAGGCATGGAATTTCATGTTCTTTCCGCGCTGGGACGCATTTTCCTGGAGTATCGTCCTCGAAGCCATGGGACAGGCGTTCTTCTCCATGTCCTTAGGTGCCGGGGTGATGATCACCTACGGCTCCTATCTGGATAAAAGCGCCCATCTGCCCAGCCTCACGTTCCGCATCGCCATCCTCGATACCCTTGTCGCATTGCTGGCGGGGCTCGCCATCTTCCCGGCGGTGTTTTCCGCCGGAATCAGCGCCGATGCCGGGCCGGGGCTGGTATTCCAATCCGTGCCGCTAGTGTTCGCCCAGCTCCCCTTCGGCTACATCCTGGGGATCGTGTTCTTCCTCCTCCTCTCCTTCGCAGCACTCACCTCATCCATTTCCATGCTCGAAGTGGCGGTATCCTATCTGGTGGATGAAAAAAGGCTGCGCCGCAACGCCGCCACCTGGATCCTCTGCGGCCTCGCGCTGGCACTGGGGCTGCCCTCCGCTCTCTCATTCAACCTCTGGTCCGGGGTAGATATCCTCGCCGGTCGCACCTTCTTTAACTTCTTCGATCTGTTGGTCAGCTCCTACCTGTTACCTTTGGGTGGTCTGCTGGTAGCTGTATACACCGGGTGGTTTTGGCCTGAGCACAAAGAGAAAGAAGCCCTGTTTGTCTATGGCACCTCGCGATTTCTGTTCCGCATCTGGCACGGCCTATTGCGCTGGGTTGCACCAGTGGCTCTGGTGCTGGTGTTTTTGCGTCAGTTGGGGGTGGTGTGAGGGTGGGCACCGCCAACCAATGAAGACGCTCATTCTATACTGTATCTGTATCCCACCGTAGTGCCCACATGACGTGGGACACCCCTGCACCCCAGCCCTG
>JAIVHC010000299.1 GCA_020201305.1 Geobacteraceae bacterium | reverse complement strand
TCTCTGAATATCACCACCGCGCTGCTGATTCTGGTCATGAGCCTCTATATGTCGCGTTCGGTGGAGTTTGCCATCTTTCCGGCGGTGCTGCTCGCAACCACTTTGTTTCGCCTTTCCCTCAATGTCGCTTCTACACGCCTGATCCTCCTCGATGGCGATACGGGCCCAGATGCCGCCGGCGCGGTTATTATGTCGTTCGGGCAGTTCGTGGTCGGAGGCAACTATGTGGTGGGTATTGTTATATTTGTTATTCTGGTAATCATTAACTTCATGGTTATCACCAAAGGCGCCGGGCGTGTGGCTGAGGTTACCGCGCGTTTTACCCTCGATGCCATGCCGGGCAAACAGATGGCGATCGATGCGGATCTGAATGCCGGGCTCATTAACGATCAGGAAGCTAAGCAGCGTCGCGCAGATATTGCCAAGGAAGCGGACTTCTTTGGTGCCATGGATGGTGCGAGTAAGTTTGTGCGCGGGGATGCAATAGCCGGAATCATCATCACTCTGATCAACATCGGCGCGGGATTTGTTATCGGAGTTATGCAGAAGGGGATGCCTGCAGTGGAGGCGGCTCAGAACTACACCATCCTCACCGTAGGCGATGGCCTGGTGGGGCAGATCCCTGCATTGGTTATCTCCACGGCTGCGGGTATTCTGGTGACGCGTTCCGCTGGTACCGGAGATTTTGGCTCCGACCTCAAAACCCAGTTCAGCGTTCATCCCCAGGCGTTGTGGGTGGTTGCATCTATTTTGCTTGTGTTTGCAATAATTCCGGGGATGCCGTTCGGTCCCTTTGTCACCCTGTCTGTAATTCTTGGCTTGATCGCATTTCGGATGCAGCAGACCCGTGAACTTGAAGAGGTGGCGGAGCAGGAGGAGATACGCGAACAGGCGCGCCCGCGCCCGGAGGATGAAGAGGAAGACTACGATAAGATGCTTCATGTGGATCTATTGGAGCTCGAAGTGGGATATGGTCTGATTCCGTTTGTGGATGCAGCGCAGGAGGGAGAACTTCTGACCCGCATTCGCTCTATCCGCAAGCAGTTTGCGGTCGAATCTGGTTTTATCGTGCCGCCGGTGCACATCAAGGATAATCTTCAGCTCAAACCCAATGAGTACAGTCTTGTTCTCAAAGGAGTAAAGGTGGCTGGGGCAGAAATGCTTCCGGGCCACTATATGGCTATGAATCCCGGCATGGCGACCGAGACTATCAAGGGAATTGAAACCAAAGAGCCCGCTTTCGGACTCCCCGCGATCTGGATCTCGGAAGACAAAAAAGAGCGTGCGCAGATTGCCGGATATACCGTGGTGGACTGCACTACCGTAATGGCAACCCATATCAGCGAGGTGATAAAACGCCATGCCCATGAACTGCTGGGGCGCCAAGAGGCACAGAACTTGCTAGATAACCTGAAAAAGGTTTATCCGAAGCTGGTGGAAGAGCTGGTGCCGGACCCCTTAAGTCTGGGGCTGATCATGCGCGTGCTGCAGAATCTGCTGCGTGAAGGGGTTTCAATCCGCGATTTGCGCACCATACTCGAAACCCTGGCCGACTATAGCTCCGGGGTGAACGATCCGGATGTCCTCACCGAGCATGTACGTAGTGCCCTGGCGCGTCAGATCAGTTCGGCATACGCTCAGGATGGCACGTTGGCAGTGATGACCTTAGCGCGACGCGTGGAGGAGATCTTTAATCAGGCGTTGCAGCGAACGGAGCACGGAGGATCATATCTGGCTCTGGATCCGCGCCAGGCGCAGGCAATTCTGGATGCCATTGCGCAGCAGGTGCAGAACTTCAGCGGTGGCACCACACCTGTGCTGCTGTGCTCGCCAACGATTCGACCACATGTCAAAAAAC
>JAIVHC010000298.1 GCA_020201305.1 Geobacteraceae bacterium | reverse complement strand
GAATAGGCGTTACGAGTGTCAGCTCAAGAATTCGGACGTTTTTTATGGGCTGAATATCATTCTGGAAAAAATGTGGGCACGGTTTGGGCACAGGATGGGCACAAGATGGGCACAGACGCAAAAAAGGGGCAGCCTGTATGGCTAACCCCTTGATTTTATTGGAGCGGGAAACGAGGCTCGAACTCGCGACATTCAGCTTGGGAAGCTGACACTCTACCAACTGAGTTATTCCCGCATATGTTTTGTGTGTTGCGATTTGGGAGTATATGGAAGCTGGTGTAGTATTGTCAATATTTTTTATGCGCTGCATTCTGATAAAAATGCGAGAATAGATCTGGCCATTACAGTTTGGTGGAATTTTTGATTCCAGACTGCGTCTATATACTGCTGGAGGAATTGAACTGTGGACAAGGGAAACGAGGATAGCGTCAGGCAAATGCGTGAATTGATGAAAGATTCACTGCGCACTCAGGTGAATTTTTTTCTCTCGGATCAAAATCAGGGCTTACCCGCACCGCCCCTGCAGAAGCCTGTACGTGAAGGGCAGGAGCTCATTCCCCTGCCGGGAGAAAAAGCGTGGGAGGAGTTCCGTGGAGTTGATGTGGTCGACGCCATTGCAGATCGCCGGAGCACACGCAGCTTCGCCCGTGCTTCACTCACATGCGAAGAACTTTCATTTATGCTCTGGGCCACGCAGGGGGTAAAACAGGTACTGGGGCCTGGAGCCGCACTCAGAAACGTGCCTTCCGCCGGATGCAGGCATGCGTTTGAAACCTATATCCTGGTGAACAAAGTAGACAACCTTGAAAGCGGCATATATCGCTATCTGGCACTGGAACATGCACTGGTGCAGGAACAATGCAGGGATGATATCCCCACCCTGTTAACCAGTGCCACACTGGGGCAGGAGTTTATCTCAAGCGCTCCGGTGGTACTGGTATGGGCAGCAGTTCCATACCGGAGTGAGTGGCGCTATCTTGAAACAGCACACCGGGTAATGCTTATGGATGTCGGACACATCTGCCAGAACCTTTATCTGGCATGTGAAGCGGCACAATGTTGCACTTGCGCGGTGGTTTATTCCGGCAGGATCCCCTGCCCTTCCACGCGCAGCTCTTCCATGAGGTTGGGGTCGCGAAGTACCATGTTGAGGAGCTTTCTGCCGCGTTTGTCCCAGCCCAGTGCCAGATAGGTCTGGGCTACGCGCAATTGCCAGCGTGGATTGTCCGGCTCGTGGCGGCAGGCGTTGTTGAAGGTATCGAGCACCTGGCGTAATTCGCGTTTCTGGCGCAGGAGAAATTCCGCCAGATACAGATTCATACCTCCGGCACCGCAACCCTTGGCGGGTGCGGGGATTCTGCGGTAAAAGGTTTCTGCCTCCGGGTACTCCTCTTTTGCCTCGAGCAGCATCGCCGCCATAAGGGCAATAGAGTTATCATCGTATCCGCCTTCGACCGCTTTGCGGGCATGACTCAAGGCGCTGTCGGCATCATCCATGGCATGATACAGAGTGGCGAGTTGGGCGTGGCAAAAAATCGGATCCTGATTTTTTGCCATCATCTCCTGAATAAAATTGATGCCTTTCCGATACTCTTTGAGTCCGATAAGTACGGAGACCATGATTTCTGTCGCCAGCTCGAGAGCGGGGTTCTGCTTTAGAGCCGAATACAGAGCGTCACAGGCTTTGGGGCCCTCTCCCAGGCGCGCCATCAGACACCCGGCCTCAAAATCAAACAGATCATCCTGTTCCGCAGCCGGGAGTTTGCCCAGACCCTTCAGCGCCTCGACCTCTTCTCCCTGATGCCCGAGCACAAAGGCTTCTTTAAACGCCTGACTTTTGTTGTGGTAGCGCGGCACGAGTTCGTCAGGGTAGCTGGTTAGAATCAGTTCCAGTTGGGCGTCAAAATCGGGTTTGTCCTCCTCTGGCACCTCTGTGGCTGCTGGCGAGGCATCGCCTCCGTTACAGTTGCTGCAGCTGCTACGTGAGCCGGAAGATTCAGCGCCAGGTGCCACACCCTGCTGCTGTTCCAGTTGTTGCAGGGCCTGTTCAATCTCGCGCTGGAGTTCTGTAGAGAAAACCTGTACCCGGGCCAGTTCCAGATGTTCTGCGGCACCTTTCCACTGCTGTTCTCTGAGCAGATAAAGGCCTTCGTCAAGATTAATCCGTGCGAGTTTGTCCCCCGCTTCACCCATCAGATTTTCAACCTCGGCGCGCTCTTCGCTCTCAAGGTCATACTTATGCAATTCTTCTGCAATATGCAGGGCATCAGCATAACGCCGTCTGGAAACGGCCTTGCGCAATGCGGGGAGATCATTTTTAGCGGAAAAGAATCGGTGCAACAGTCCCATAGGATCCTTCCTCTGTTCAGTACTGTAATAAAAATTATAGCGTCGCAAAAACCCACCAACTGCTGCGTTATTGTGATTGTATCGCCACCTCGACTTAACTTTGAGACGTTGCATGCAACGTCTCTACAAAGGCAATCACACGCCTTACGTTTGGCGTTTTTGCTTAGCCATCCTGATCAATACTTTCTGCGAAAGCACCAAAAATGGTTACTTTATTTGGATTGGCAGGTTTGTGCAAGGAATAGATAAGAGATTTTGTAAATCTTTACCACCTGATGATAGTTTAAATTATGCTGAACACTTACGAGATCTTTTCTGTCCGTACAGCGCATCTAGTTATGCAGATGATGTTTTTTCATCAAATCGTAGAAGGTGGGACGACTTACACCGAGTTCCTCTGAAGACTTGGCCACATTGCCATCGTTTTTTTTCAATGCAGTTACCATCATATCGCGTTCGATCCGATCTCGTGCTGCTTTCAAACTCAGACCCTGGGTTGAAAAAACAGGTTCCGCTTTTGCCCTGGCCTCAAAACCAAGATCACATGGTTCTAGCACCGGCCCCTCCGCGAGGAGAATTGCGCGTTTGATCCGGTTTTCCATC
>JAIVHC010000297.1 GCA_020201305.1 Geobacteraceae bacterium | reverse complement strand
GGACCACCACTATCAAGCAGATGCGCTTTAGCATATTCCTCCCTGCAACCCGGCAACAATCATCCCCTCACCCTCGGGGAGAGGGACAGGGCGAATGTTCATAGTTTTGGACTACCCCGCTGGAACAGCAAAGCCGAACAGTCGTTTTAATCTAGCAGATCAGGGGGAATGTATAAAGAAAAGAGTTGGCCGGGAAAGGACATGTATTAGATTTCAGGGATTTCAGGGCAGGCAAACCATTTTAGCGCACGAGCTGAAGGACCTTTGTGGCAATGTTCCCAGGGGCAGGGTGTAGTCGGTTCCACCGGCCTTAACCGCTTCTTTGAGCATGCCGTAGACTACGCAGACCATCCAGATGGCGCGCGATCCAAAGACGTCATATAGCCAAAAAAACCAGATGAGCGCACATATACATGCAATCTGCTTACAGTGCAACCTGGTTCTGCTAATTACATGCCACCTTTAAATTAATCCCACAATGGCGCAACAGTTGGCGCACAAAACGGTAGGTCAGCCCCCACAGGGGCGGGGTATCGGGATCGATGAAAAAGGAGGGAACCGCGGATTTATCCCCGTGCCAGTCGATACAGCGCATGGCGTGATGCTGCGGGAACAAGAAGTGGGAGAGCGGCACCCAGAAGTGGCGCTGTACTTCGTAGTTGCCCTGGACCCAGGTATAGCTGGCAGGGACATTAAACACAAACCCGCTTACGCGCACCCGCACGCGCGCGGCGTAGATATCGTCCAACTGCCCCAGAAAGTGCTCCGGGTTCAGGCGCATATCCACCTCTTCGAGGGTTTCACGCACGGCCGCTGCGTAGGCGCAGCTGTCCTCGGGATCAATCTTACCGCCGGGGAAACTCAGATTCCCCGACCAGGGGTCATTCGGATGCTTAGCGCGCTGGATGAGGAGCAGTTGGGGGCTGTGTTGTGCGCCAAAGGCTGAATCCCTCAGGATCAATGCCACTGCGGCATCGCGATGTTGGGGGGCCGATTCAAGCATGGCAGGGGTGCACTGCTGTAAGGCACGCTTGATCTGTGCTACCGTGAGGCGCTCGGTGGAAGGTTTAATCTGTTTGCAAATAGATGGGGTCATTGTGAAGGTCTCACCAGATACTGCGCCAGCGCCGGGGAGAAAGCGCTGGACGGATATACGCCGATATTCTTATAATCCTGGAACATTCATTTTGGCAAAGGTTTATTTCTTTAATTACATCATATCGCAGCAACAACCATAGCTTTCAAGGATTTTTTATGCTTACTGTACCCGTAACCGATGGCGAATACCATACCCCGGCCGATGCCGCAGTCAAACCCCTTACTTTTTTACCCACGCCAGCATTTTACCTTCAGGCATTCTGGACTGTAATACGCAGTGCCAACATGGCGCGCCAGGGGATGTATACCGACGGTGACTGGGCTCAAAGCAGTGTTGACATTATCCATGCGCTGGAGCGTGTGGGGTGCACCTTTAATATCACGGGCATGGAGACCCTGTGTACCGACCCGCAACCATGTGTGTTTATCGCCAATCACATGAGCACCCTCGAAACCTTTGCCCTCCCGAGCCTGATCTCTCCATATCAGCGTGTCACCTTTGTGGTCAAGCGGGGGCTGGTGGAGTACCCGTTTTTCAAACACGTAATGCGCTCGCGTAACCCGGTCCTGGTGGATCGCAAAATGCGCGCGATGATCTGAAGGCCGTGCTGTCCCAAGGGTTGGAACGCCTCCAGAACGGCATATCGCTGGTGGTGTTCCCGCAGACGACGCGCACCACCGAGTTTGATCCACAGCAGTTCAACAGCATCGGTCTGAAGCTGGCTCAGAAAGCCGGCGTGCCGGTGGTGCCAATAGCTCTGAAAACCGATGCGTGGGAAAAT
>JAIVHC010000180.1 GCA_020201305.1 Geobacteraceae bacterium | reverse complement strand
GGAATTTCCCGCATCCAAAGTGTCTCTGAGTGGAAACCCGGTGCACGCCGAGCTCTTTACCCTTCCCCCCTGGAGTGGTGTGGCCCCGCGCATCCTGATATTCGGGGGAAGTCAGGGTGCGCGTCCTCTCAATGAATGCATGGTGCCTGCGGTAGCAAAGCTGCTGCAGCAGATGCCCACTCTGAAGGTTATGCATCAGAGCGGGCATACCCAGTTGGAGGAGGTCAGAAGTGCCTACACCCGGGCCGGATGCGGAGAACAGGTGGAGGTGGTACCTTTTATTACCGATATGCCACAGGCGTATCGCGACAGTGCGCTGGTGATATGTCGCGCAGGAGCAACCACCGTTGCCGAGCTTGCTGCGAGTGGGCGGCCAGCCGTGCTGGTTCCATTTCCCCAGGCAGCCGGGGATCATCAGACATACAACGCCAAGGCTTTAGTGAGTGCGGGAGGGGCAGTTATGCTCTTGCAACAGGAACTGACTCCGGAGCGGATGGCACTGCAAATTAAGGAATTGTTGCAAAATCGCTCGGAGTTGTCCATGATGGCGCGGCGGGCCCGCAGTGTAGCGGCAAAAGGCGCAGCAGATTTAATTCTTCACCAGTGCCGTATGGCGGCACGGAAACGTTAGAGTCATGTACGGAAGATTTCGTCGTATACATTTAGTAGGGATCGGGGGTATCGGAATGAGCGGTATTGCCGACGTGTTGCTCACACTCGGATATGAGGTGAGTGGCTCCGATCTGCGCAATACCGAAATAACCCGACGTCTGGAGCGCTATGGGAGTACGATTTATTATGCCCACAGTGCGGTAAATGTTGAGGACGCCCAGGTGGTGGTTACCAGTTCCGCCATAACCGCGGACAACCCCGAAGTGGAGGAAGCACATCGCCTCATGATTCCGGTAATACCCCGCGCTGAGATGCTTGCCGAACTGATGCGCCTCAAATACGGCATCGCCATTGCGGGCACACATGGCAAAACCACCACCACGAGCATGGTAGCTACCCTGCTGTATCACGGCGGGGTTGATCCCACTGCGGTTGTGGGTGGGCAGGTCAATGCCATGGATTCTAACGCCCGTCTCGGACAGGGGGATTTCATGGTGGTGGAGGCCGATGAGTCCGATGGCTCGTTTCTGCGTCTTTCCCCAGTAATTGCAGTGGTTACTAACATTGACCAGGATCATATGGACTTTTACGCCGATCTGGAGGCGATACGTGAAGTCTTTTTAAGCTTTGTAAACAAAATTCCCTTCTACGGTCTTGCAGTGCTGTGCCTTGATGACCCTAACATCCAGGCGATGTTGCCGCAGGTGCAGAAACGTTTTGTAACCTATGGTATGAGCCCGCAGGCGGATTACTTTGCAACCGATGTGGTGCATAAGAATGGCGGCGTTGAATTCTGTGCCCACAACCGTGATGGACGTCTGGGACAGATTAAACTCGATATGCCGGGTGAGCACAATGTTCTCAACGCCCTGGGTGCGATGGCGGTAGCGCGGGAACTCGATATTGAGCAGTCTGACATTGAGGCTGGATTTCTGACCTTTGCGGGGGTTAAGCGCCGTTTTCAGGTCAAGCATACCCATGGGTTCATGCTTGTAGACGACTACGGTCATCATCCGGTAGAGATTCGCGCAACACTGGCTGCGGCACGGAGTGGATGGAACCGGCGTATTGTGGCTATCTTTCAGCCCCACCGCTACAGCCGTACCAAGGCGCTGTTTAATGACTTTATCACCGCGTTCAATCAAGCGGATAAGGTGTATATCCTCGATGTTTATCCCGCAGGTGAAGAACCTGTTGAAGGTGCCGAGGGGGAAGATCTGGCGCGCGCCATTGCCGGACATGGGCACCGGGGGATTTGCTACTGTGCGAGCGTGGCGCAGGCTTTAGAGCAGGTGGAAAACGATTTGCAACCCGAGGATATGGTACTGACCATGGGTGCGGGATCGGTGTGGCAGGCAGGGGATGAACTCCTCGAACGCCTGGGCCGGAGCGCATGAAGTGGAAGTCCGAGAATCTGGCCCGGCTGGCGCGGGTGCTGGAACGTGAGACCGGAAGCGAAGTAAAGACCCACGTGCCCCTCGCGCCTCTTACGAGTTGGAAGATCGGCGGCCCCGCCGATATCCTCGTGCGTCCACATAGCGTTGAGGGTGCAGGACAGCTATTCGCGTTTCTCCATCTCCATCGCTGGCCCTGGGTGGTGTTGGGGCGCGGAACCAATGTGCTGGTCCCCGATGCCGGGATTCGGGGGGTGGTGGTTCAGTTGAACCATCTGTCCCATATTGAACAGAGGGACTCCGGACTTTACACTGTAGGTGCGGGTATGATGCTGCCGGAGTTGGTACGGGTGTGTTCCTGCAGTGGATATAGTGGCATAGAGGATCTTGCCGCTATCCCCGGGAGCGTGGGCGGTGCCGTGGTTATGAATGCCGGCGCGGGCGCGCAGACCTTCTCCGATGCGCTGGTTGGTATACGCGTAGTGCATGAAGGTGCAATGCGGCATCTGGATCCTGCCCGGCTCAATTTCGGGTACCGCCGGAGTGGCATTAGCCCCGATATGGTTGTGCTGGAGGTGACACTCCAGTTGCATTTCACCAGCACACAGCAGTGCCTGGCACGGCGCACGGCTGCGCTGGAGCATCGCAAACAGGCGCAGAAGGTTGAAATGCCCAGTGCCGGAAGCGTATTTCGCAATCCCCCAGAGGCTTCGGCGTGGAAGTTGATCGATGCGTGTGGCCTGCGCGGCTTCAGCATCGGAGGGGCGCAGATTTCGCCCCGGCACACCAATTTCATTGTCAACACAGGTAGCGCCAGCGCCGCTGACATAGTGGCACTCACAGCACACGTGCAGCGCGCAGTGTTTCAGTCATGCGGTATAACCCTGGAGCCGGAAATCAGTTTTCTCCATGAGGAGTCGAATAGATATGAAGCTTGAAGAATTGAACGGAGTTCTCGCATCCGCGGTAGCCATGGACAAGGCTGTAACCAAAACCATGGTTAAAGCTGCCGGGGTAGTGACCCCGCATGCAAAAGTTGTTAATCCGGAAACCGACATTAATATCTTTTGCGACACCTACCTCAACTATCCGTGCGTG
Source organism: Geobacteraceae bacterium (assembly GCA_020201305.1). GTDB lineage: Bacteria > Desulfobacterota > Desulfuromonadia > Desulfuromonadales > Desulfuromonadaceae > JAIVHC01. Next base: position 9,224 of record JAIVHC010000180.1, on the reverse strand, counting down.
GTTAAGCCAGTGCGGGAAGGATCGACCCTGGGTATCAGCGTGGCACATGACGCTGCTCAGCTACGGGATGCGATTAGCGCGGCGCGTACCTTCGATGCCAAAGTCCTGGTGGAGGATTTTATTGCCGGGCGCGAGGTGACCGTAGGTGTTATTGACGGTCATGTTCTGCCGATTGTGGAGGTGGTGGCCAAGGGTGGTTTTTATGACTACGACGCTAAATACATCCCCGGGCAGACTGAATACAATGTCCCTGCTTCTCTGGATGAAGAGCTCTATGGCGCAGTTCAAGCGGCTGCACAAAAGGTGTATAGTACTATCGGTTGTCGGGGTGCAGTGCGTGTCGACTTTATGTTGCGTGGGGAAGAATATTTCTTCTTAGAGGTTAACACTATCCCCGGAATGACAGAAACCAGCCTCTTGCCCAAGGCAGCCGCGCATGAAGGAATGAATTTTGCAGAGCTTGTTGAGCGGATCCTGCGTGATGCAGCGCTGGACAAATGATCCGGAGTGAACTGTGTATCAAATTGATGAGCGCAAAAGGCTGCTTTCGGGATCATGACCGCATCCGGACGCACTACATCGGGAAAAAGTAAAAAAAGTCTTAAAAACAGACGTGTAGAACCGAAAAGAGACTATAAAGGGATATTCAGCCGGGGGCTGTATTTTCTGATTATGCTGGTTTGTGCCACCGCACTCCTGGTTGGAGCGGGTTTTGGCATGTACATGCTGAGTACCTCGGATTCGTTCAGGATTGAGCACATTGAGGTCAATGGCAATCAGCGCTTGAGTACTGAAGAGATCCTTGCACTGTCAGATATCCGACACGGGCAGGGCACTTTTGACTTGGATCTGGAGCTCATCGGTCAGCGTCTGGAGGAAAATGACTGGATTCTGACGGCGCAGGTGGAACGCCTGTTGCCACGAGGTGTCAAGGTTAGTATTGTTGAACATACTCCGTGTTGTATTATCAACCTTGACTATCTGTACTATGTAGACCGTCAGGGGGAGATTTTCAAGGTTCTGCACCGTGGCGATTCCCTTGATTACCCGATGGTGTCAGGTTTTAGTCGCGAAGACCTGGGAACACCGGAATCTCCGGGAAAATATTGGCTTGAGCGGGTCGTTGAAGTTATTGCACTGTTGGAAAAGCGCACCATCTTCAATATAGAAGAGGTCGCTCAGATACACGTCGATTTTGAACGTGGGATCGAATTGTATACCCTGGAACACGGCGTTACAGTGCGCATGGGGAAAGAACAGTTCAGCACCAAACTAGATCTGCTTGAGCATATGTACCCTAAACTGAAAGCGGAGCTAGACGTACTTGAATATATCGATCTGAATGTTCCGGGCAAACTCATCATTAAAAAACTGGATGAGAGCAGGGAATAAACGGAAATTACTCGCATATGTCGAGAAACACTATACCTGCGTAGTACTGTTATCCGGATGGCACAGGAAGGACTGGAATGAGTAACCAAAAAGAAAACCTAATTGTAGGGCTGGATATAGGAACGACGAAGATCTGTGCCATCATTGGCAGTGTTACTGAAAATGATCTTGAGATCGTGGGTATTGGCACCAGCCCTTCCAAAGGGATTCGCAAAGGTGCGGTAATCAATATCGAAAGCACGGTGGCGGCAATCCGCAAGGCTATCCAGGAAGCGGAGTTGATGGCCGGATGTGAGATTAACTCGGTATTTGCCGGCATTGCCGGAGCGCACATAACCGGGATGAACTCCCAGGGTGTTATCGCCATAAAGAACCGCGAAGTTACCGATGATGATATCCATCGGGTTATCGACGCCGCAAAAGCGATTGCGATCCCCATGGATCGAGAGGTCCTCCACGTGTTGCCGCAGGAATATATCATTGATGACCAGGACGGGATTAAAGAACCCCTGGGGATGAGTGGCGTACGTCTGGAGGCCCGCGTCCATGTGGTAACCGGTGCCGTAGCGAGTGCACAGAATATTATTAAAAGCTGCAACCGTGCAGATGTCAATGTGGCGGATATTGTTCTCGAGCCGCTCGCATCTGCAGAATCGGTATTGCTCCCCGAAGAGAAGGAACTCGGTGTCGCGATCGTAGATATCGGCGGTGGAACTACCGACTTGGCGATATTTGTCGATGGGGCGATCAAGCATACTACTGTGCTCTCTCTGGGAGGCAATCATTTAACCAACGATATTGCGGTAGGCCTACGCACCCCCATGGCCGAAGCCGAACGCATCAAACAGGCATACGGCTGCTGTTTCACTGATATGGTAGGCAAGGATGAAACCATTGAGGTTCCTTCCGTAGGAGGGCGCGAACCGCGGGTGTTATCGCGCCAACTGTTGGCAGAAATTCTTGAGCCCCGGGTCGAGGAGATCTTCAATCTTATCAACCGTGAAGTCATCAAAAGCGGGTACGAGGATATGATCGCTTCCGGTATTGTTCTTACCGGCGGTACCAGTATCCTCCCCGGAATGCCCGAACTTGCAGAGCAGATTTTCAGTATGCCGGTACGACGAGGAGTGCCCCAGGGAGTCGGCGGACTTATAGACGTGGTCAATTCTCCGGTGTATGCCACTGGTGTCGGCCTCGTGATATACGGCAGCCAGCATCAGGAAATGGAAAATTTCAGTCGCGGTGAGCAGGGGCTGTTCGAAAAGGTTATGCAGCGTATGAAAAACTGGTTTGGAGAATTTTTTTAACTCGCACTATATAACGGTCGGACCCCAACCTGAACCCAGGCGCTGGGTGGTTTCGGGTCGGTTAAACCTCAGGGGGAACTAGTATGTTTGAATTTGATGAATCGTTGGATCAGTCGGCAAAGATAAAGGTCATCGGTGTTGGTGGAGGTGGCGGCAACGTGGTTGACGCCATGATCGATGCAAATATCAGTGGCGTGGAATTTATTGTTGCGAATACGGATGCACAGGCGCTGAAGCGCAGCAAGGCACCGACCAAGGTCCAACTGGGGACCAAACTCACCAAAGGTCTGGGAGCGGGAGCAAATCCTGATACAGGGCGTGAGGCGGCCATGGAAGATCGCAGTCGCATTGCCGAACTTCTCAGCGGAGCTGACATGGTGTTTGTAGCCTGTGGGCTCGGTGGGGGGACTGGTACGGGTGCCGCACCCATTATTGCAGAGGTAGCGCGGGAAGTTTCCGCTCTGACGGTGGGTGTGGTTACCAAGCCCTTCACCCGCGAGGGGCGTCAACGCCAGGTCAAGGCGGATGCCGGTGCCACAGAACTTAAGGATGTGGTCGACTCCCTGATTGTCATTCCTAACGATCGCCTTGTGGGTCTCGCAGGTAAAAATACCAGCATCCTTGAAGCGTTCAAGCCAGCAGATGATGTATTGCGTCAGGCGGTACAGGGGATTTCCGATATCATCACCACCAGTGGTGTGATTAATGTCGACTTTGCCGATGTGAAATCGGTTATGAGTGAACGTGGCATGGCGATGATGGGAATCGGAGTTGCCGAAGGTGAAAAGCGCGCAAGTGAAGCGGCGCACCAGGCCATCAGCAGTCCCCTGCTCGAGGATATCGATATCTCCGGTGCCAAAGGGGTGCTTGTCAATATTTCCGGTTCGAGCAATATGACTATGGAGGAGTTTGACGAGGCTTCACGCATTGTGCAGGAAAAGGTGCATGAGGATGCAAATATTTTTGTGGGACTCGTGGTGAATGAGGAGTTGGGTGAAACCCTTCAGATAACCGCGATTGCCACCGGCTTTGGTGCATCCTTTGACAAGAGGCATAACAACCTCGAGGATGTGAAGGAAAACGCCGCGAAGCGCATCGGCACCAATGTGGATCTCGATGTGCCTACGATTATTCGCAAGCAGCAGCGCGACAGCGCACGCATGATGCGGATGCAAACGGCGGAGGAGGATGAGTACGATATTCCCACTTTTTTGCGCAAGCGCGTGGACTGAAAATCTGTCTGCATGTTCCCCTGAGCAGCGTGACGCGAATGCAGTAGGGTAAGAGGATATGATGGAAAACAGGCGGGGGCCGTACTTGAGTGAGTACTGGTCCCCGTTTTACTTGTACAAGGGTAACATTGCAGCAACGCTAGGAACAGTAACAGGAGAGAAACTATTCACCACCCCTCTTGAGCAGGAACACAGGATATTGGATGCGCCCGGAATACGAACAGAGACGCCAGGAACGCCTGCGTGGAGAACATCCGCGCGCAACAGCACATGCGGGAGCGCGGCTACGCGTGGCGTTGGTGTATCCCAATACCTACTACAATGCCATGAGCAATCTTGGATTCCAGGCGGTGTTTCACTGGCTCAACGAGCACCCGGAATGTGTATGTGAGCGGGTTTTCTGGCCCGACGCGGATGAACTCAAGGCGATGCAGGGAGAAAACGCTCCTCTGTATTCGTTTGAAAGTCGTCGCTCTGTTACCGACTTTGATATGGTTGCGTTTTCTCTTTCGTTCGAAAACGACTATCTCAATCTCCCCCCCATGTTCGAGCTTATGCGCCTCCCCCTGAGCGCAGCCGAACGCGGCGATAAGGACCCTGTAGTGATAGCAGGAGGGATCTGCACCCTGATGAATCCTGAACCTGTTGCACCCTGGTTTGATATTTTTACCATCGGCGAAGCGGAGGTGCTTCTCCCTCCTCTTATTGATACCCTGCTGCGTGATTCAACCCGTGCTGAGCTGTTACGCAGTCTCGCATCCCAGAGCGGATTTTATGTACCGGGTTTATGTCATCCGCATATGGATACTGGCGGAAACGTACACTGGAATGTGGATGAAGGGGCAGCGTTTCCGGTACAGCGTCGCTGGGTGGAAGATCTCAACGCCAGTGAATGCCGCAGTTTTGTCTCCACCAGGGATACCGCCTTCGGGGATATGCGTCTGGTTGAAGTGGCGCGCGGCTGTGGGCGCGGATGTCGCTTCTGTGCCACTGGCTTTGTATATCTGCCACCTCGAGAGCGCCGGCCCCATAAAGTGCTTGAGCAACTGGGAGAGGATGTTTGTGCAGGGGTAACCGCTGGATTGGTTGGAGCTGCAGTTTCGGATTATTCTGCGCTTGACTCTGTCGCAAATACTCTCTGCGCAGCCGGGGCGCATGTTTCGGTAGCAAGCCTGCGTGTCGACAGCATGACTTCCGCACAGGTGGCTATGCTGCGCGATTCGGGGCAGAAAACCATATCCCTCGCGCCCGAAGCGGGAAGCCAGCGCCTGCGCGACAGCATCAATAAGCACTTGAACGCTGAGCAGATTGTGCGTGCTGCAGAGATGATTGCCGCGGCGGGGATTCCGAACCTCAAGCTTTACTTCCTTGTCGGCCTCCCCTTTGAGGAAGATGCGGATATCCACGCCATGCTTGACCTGGTGGAGCAGATACGTGTTGCCTGGATGGAGCAGCAGCGCGAACAAGGGCGTGCCGGGACTATTCATCTCTCGGTTAATCCGTTTGTTCCCAAAGCGATGACCCCGTTTCAATGGCATGCTATGGCAGCACCGAAGATTCTTAAGGCTCGTATCGGCTTGTTGCGTAAATATGCCAACAGGAGTGCAAATATACGCCTGCAGGCAGAATCCCTCAAAGGAGCTGAACTGCAGGGGTTTTTATCCCGCGCGGATCGACGTGGTGCTGAGGTGATTCTAGCTATGGCAGAGGGTGCAAACCTGAAAACGGCATGCCGCTTGAACGGGGTTGATCTGAATGCGGTTGTATATTCTCCTTACACCCTGGAACACCAATTCCCCTGGTATAGTATTGACCCCGGGGTGAATCGCGCATATCTATGGGATGAATATCAGCGCAGTCAGGCCAACATTCTTACTTCTCCCTGCCCGGAACCCGGCCATGGATGTATACGCTGTGGAGTGTGTACGCAGGAGGTAGCCGAGAGATGACTCCCAATGCGGGGAATTATTATGCATGCCGATTTGAATAATATGCTCGAAGCGTCAATAGAGCTCGAACTTCAGGTGGCAAAATTGTATCTGCTTTTTTATCATAAAATCCCCCAGGACAGTGATTTCTGGTGGAACCTCATGCTTGAGGAACAAAACCACGCCGCCTTGTTACGCAGTATTAAAGATGTCTTTGTCCCACGCGGCTCTATCCCCGAAAACATGGTGGCTGAGAGCCTAGACAGCATCACCCGGAGTTGCGTAGCACTCCAACGCTGGCATCAATACTTTTCAGCCTCGCCTCCAAGTCGGGATCAGGCTTTTAATCTGGCCCTTGGAATGGAAAACTCCGCAGCGGAACTGCACTTTCAACGCTTTATGGATAAAACGCCGGATAGTAAAGAAGAAGAGGTGTTCCAGCAGCTGAATGCAGGGGATAAAGACCACGCGCAGCGCCTGCTTGACTACATGGATGCGCACAATATCGGGATCAGGCCAGAAATTTGTGATCCTGCCGAGATCTGAGGTGCAACGCATTGAGAGATCTTATTCTAACCGCTGAGTAAACAAAGCCCGAACCATAAAGGAGGACACTGTATGAAACAATCACTGGGAGCAAAACCACTCGCATTTCCAACCCCCGTGTATCTGGTGGGGAGTTATGATGCCCAGGGGCAGCCCAATATGATGAATGCGGCCTGGGGCGGAATCTGCTGTTCCGAACCCCCATGTGTGATGGTCTCGGTGCAGAATAAGCGCTATACCTACGCCAGCATTCTGGAGCACCAGGCCTTCACTATCAATCTGCTCGGATGCGATCACGTAATGGCAGCAGATTACTACGGCATCGCCTCCGGGCGGGATCTGAACAAAATTGAGGCGTGTGGCCAGCATGTGAGCAAAGGTGAATTTGTCCATGCACCGTGCCTGGATGAGGCCTATCTCGTGCTGGAATGCCGCTTCAAAACCAGTATTGAACTCGGCACCCATACCATGTTTGTGGGGGAAGTGATGGATGTGAAGATTGAGGCTGAGTGTCTGGATGAAAAAGGGATACCGGATGTGAAAAAGATGGATCCACTCCTGTTTATCCCCGGGGCGCGTGAATATTATGGTGTGGGCGAATTTATCGGCAAGGCTTTTGCAGTCGGAACGTTTTATCACTTTTGTGGACCTGCGGATCAGAAAAAAATTTCTCCTCTTCTCTGTTGGAGTACTGTTCTGGTTTATGGTTCTCGCCAGCGTTGCGTTTTACGTCCTTATCGATGTAAACATGAAGACTTCCTCCATGGTGAAGGTGTTGTTGCCCTATGAACACACAGCCAACGAGGTGCTGAGTAAGACCTACGAACTCGAGCGCTGGTTAGAGGCGCTGGAGAATGCGCAGAGCGAAAAAGCGGTTGCGGCGAATGCTGAAAAGGTGAGAACGATCCTGCAGCGGATGAATGCAGCGCTGGATGAGGTGCATGAGAGCCAGACCGTATCCCCCATGCGCCTGTTATGGAAGCGGTTTAATAACCCCTCCTGGATGGAGGATGAGCAAAACAGGATATTCATAGAAGATATTCGCTCCTATGTGGGGGATATGCTCGATGCAACAACCAGCTACGGCTTCATACGTGCGGATGCTGCTGCAGGGCAACCAGGTCAGATGGTAGAAAGTGCGGATTTTATCAAACAGTTGGGGGACGATCTCCACAGCATTAAGGCGCAAAGTATTGAATTTCTGAACCATATTTCAAACCAGGCACAAAACTATTCGCAGGCGATTACCAAAACCACCACCTATGCGTTCTGGATAGTGATAGGAGTGCTGGTGCTGGCATTGGGACTGTTGGCTGTATTCACCTTCTGGATAGCGGATTCAATAGTCACGCCGGTAAGTGCGATGATTCGTAAAATCCACACCCTCGCCACCGGCCATGTGGATCTGATGGACAAAATCGAGGTGCGTTCAGCAGACGAAATCGGGGTGATGGCAACCGAATTCAATGAGTTGATGGATACCGTGCACGGCATGACGGTATTCAAGAATGTGATTGAGGAGGATGCTACCCTGGAGGACGTTTATTCCCGCCTGGGGGAGGCATTTCAAACCAATCTGGGTATTGAAAACTACCGCATCTACGAGGTTGCGGAGGATTTCAAAACCATGAAGCCGGTGTTTCCGGTCACGTTGTCGGAAAAAGATCTCGAATGTAATCCGGAAATTCTCAACAGCTGTGATCTGTGCCGCGCGGTGAAATGAAAACCCTGCATGACTCCACCCTGCGCGATCCCATGACAGGGCTTTTCAACCGCCGCTTTATGCAGGATCAGGCCTCCCACCTCATTGCCATGACCCTGCGGCGCAAGAAGAACATCGGCCTCCTTATGTGCGATATTGACTACTTCAAGCAGGTCAATGATAAATACGGACACGATGCGGGTGATGCTATTCTTAAGGATTGTACTGAGATTATGTGTGCGAGTGTGCGCGAGTCGGATATGGTGATTCGCTATGGGGGGGAAGAGTTCCTCATCATGCTCATTGATATCGAGCCGGGTGACTCCGAAGCGGTAGCGGAAAAGGTGCGTAGTGGCGTTGAAGAAAAAGGCTTTAAGGTCAACGGAGAAAAAATAAGAAAGACCATCAGCGTCGGCGTAAGTGAGTTTCCTCACGATACCGACGCCTTCTGGCAGGCGATTAAATTCGCGGATGTGGCTCTTTATAAAGCCAAAGAGACCGGACGTAATAAGGTGGTGCGCTTTGAATCCCACATGTGGGATGATGACGAGTTCTAACCTTCTGACCCCAATGCGATAAGAAGGGCAGGTGGTTTATACTACGACCACCCGTCCTTCTGAAGCATCCGCGTCCGTCACCTCTCCAATAAGGGTGGCGATTTCTCCAACCTTATCCAGGCGCTCAAGGAGCTTCTGTGCTTTTGCCGGGGAGACTGCCATCAGCAGCCCGCCGGAGGTCTGGGGATCACACAGCAGATCGAGAGCGAAAGGATCGACGGCTTCGGGCTCCTGCAGCTTTCCGGCGTAGTGCTGGCGATTGCGATAACTTCCCTCAGGAATCAGCCCCACCGCTGCCATATCTGAGGCTCCCGGATACGCAGGCAGAGTGGGAGATTCGATCCGGATCTCCACCTTGCTCGCCAGTGCCATCTCGGTGCAGTGCCCCAGTAAACCAAAACCGGTGACATCCGTACACGCATTTACTCCCACCTCAGCCATCACTTTAGCCGCGTATTTGTTTAATCTTGCCATGCTCGCAATGGCCGCTTCGAGATCCTTTTCGGATACAATCTCAGCTTTCAGTGCCGTGGTGAGAATCCCGCTTCCCAGCGCTTTGG
>JAIVHC010000179.1 GCA_020201305.1 Geobacteraceae bacterium | reverse complement strand
CTCCCGCGCGTCATCCAGCGCTGTGCTCCCCTCGAAGGGGATAAGTTTGCCACGCCGTTGTTTGAAGCGGATATGGTGGAATACTACCTCCAGCATAGCGGGATGGTAAACCTGCAGACCAAACGTGGATGTCCGTATCGCTGCAGCTACTGCTCGTATCCCCATCTGGAGGGGAGGACCTTCCGCATTCGGAGCCCGCAGCTTGTGGTGGCTGAACTGGAAAGACTGCGTCACGAACATGGGGTGGAGCGGGTGTTTTTTACCGACTCGGTGTTTAACGATCCGCAGGGCCACTATCTGGAGCTGTGTGAAGAGATAATACGGCGCAAGCTGGAGATTCAATGGGCCGCGTTCTTCCGCCCCCAGGGGATGGGGCGCGCCGAACTTGCCCTCATGAAGCGTGCGGGTCTGTATGCTTTGGAGCTTGGTACCGATGCCGGGGCGGATAAAACCCTCGCGGGTATCGACAAGAATCTCACCTATGCCGACATCTTTGCGGTCAACGAGGCCTGCATTGCCGAGCGCCTTCCCGCCGCGCATTACGTGATGTTCGGGGGGCCGAATGAGGATGAGAGCACCGTCCTCGAAGCACTGGATAATATCGAGCGTCTTGGGGTTTCGGTGGTGTTCGCGTTTTCCGGGATCCGGATTCACCCCGGTGCGCCCCTGCATCAGCGCGCTATTGCCGATGGGGTGGTGAGCGCGGATGATTCGCTCCTGAAGCCGGTGTATTATTTCTCCCCTGAAGTGGATCAGCGCTGGATGGAGGAGAAACTGGAGGAGGGCTTTGCGGGGAGGAAAACCCGGATATTCCCTCCGGATGAGGGGCTGAAAAGAATTGCGGTGATGAAGGACTTCGGATACCGCGGGCTGCTGTGGGATAAGCTGGTGCGCTTCCCCCAAACCTCTTGAGGTTAATTTTGCTGCTTACGCAAAAAAATAATAATAATAATAAGATGGCTAAGCAAAAAATTCGTCCCCGATGCGTCACTCTACCCACAACGACAGATGTGCACATATGACCACAGCCGATCCACAACATGTTCTGCTTCTTCATCCCCTGGGGTACAAGGTGGAGAATGCGCGCCATGATATTTCGCGCAAGGCGAATATCATGCCCCCGCTGGGGCTCGCAAGTATCGCGGCATACCTGGAACGTGCAGGAGTCAGATGCAGTATTCTCGACTGCTATGCGCATCCGGATGCAGATGCAGCGCTGCGTGAGATACTGCGCGCCGAGCGACCATCCCTGTTGGGGGTGAGCTGTACTACCGCGAGTTTTTACGATGGGGTCCGCCTTGCCGAGCTCGCGCGCGCCGAAGTTCCGCAGATAAAAGTAGCTTTCGGAGGTCCGCACGTCTCCGCGCTGCAGGAAAAGGTGCTCGAATGTGCTCCGGTTATCGACTATGCGGTAATCGGCGAAGGGGAGCAGACCCTGCTCGAACTCGCCCACCTTGAAGGCGCATCCCCCCGGAGTGTGGAAGGGGTGGTGTGGCGCGATACCGATGGCAGCGTGGAAAATAACGGCTACCGCACCGAGTTGCTGATCCTGGATGATCTCCCCTTTCCCGCATATGAAAAACTTGCCGGTTATCCGGACGCATACAAACTGCCGATTTTCAACTACCCCACGGCTCCCAACAGCAGTTGTATCTCGAGCCGCGGGTGTCCGTATGCGTGCAGTTACTGTGATCGGAGCGTGTTCCGGCGCACCTTCCGTTACAACAGCGCCACCTATCTGTACGAACATCTGCGCTATCTGAAGGAGCGCTTCGGCATCCGCCACATCAACTTCTACGACGATCAGTTCACCTTTCACCGCTCCCGCGTGGAGGAATTCTGTCGCCTCCTCCTGGATAACCCTCTGGGAATGACGTTCAACTGTGCGGTGCGCGCCGAACACGTGGATCGCGAGCTCCTTCAACTCATGCGAGCCGCCGGATGCTGGATGGTGAGTCTCGGAATTGAAAGCGGGGATGAGGCATTGCTGGCGCAGCATCGCCAGAATGCGAATCTTGAACTGCTCTCTGAAACCATCCACACCATTAAGAGTTGCGGTATTCGCACCAAGGGGCTCCTGATGCTGGGGCTGCCGGGGGAGACTGAAGCCTCGATACGTCGGAGTATGGAGTATGTATATTCGCTCCCCCTGGATGACTTCAACCTTGCGAAGTTTACCCCGTTTCCCGGCTCGCCCGTGTATGAGAATATCCATGCCCTGGGGCATTTTGAAGAAGACTGGCCCAAAATGGACTGCATGCATTTTCAGTTTGTCCCCCACGGGATGGAGAAAGAGGAATTGGAGCGGCTCTTTATCGAGTTCTATAAAAACCACTTCAAGCGCAACCGGGTACTTCTCGGCTATGTGGCGATGCTGTGGAAATCGCCCGACAGCTGGCGCCGCTTTATCTGCAGTGGCTCTTCATTCATCCGCTTTGCCCTGAGCAATAAGCGTTATGGCAAATCCTGAAGTGGATATCCGCGTGTTTGTCGCCATCCCTGTGTATAACCACGCCGCAACCCTGCGCCCCCTAGTGCAGCAGGTGCTGGAACGCTATAGCACTGCAGTAGCGCAGTTCGTGGTGGTGGATGACGGCAGTACGCCGCCGGTGGCGCAGGATCTTGCCGGGCTCGACGTGGAAGTGCTTGTGCACAGGCACAATCGCGGCAAAGGGGAAGCATTGCTAAGCGCGGCACACTGGGGCCTGCAACACGGCATGAGTCATATGATCTGTCTGGATGCGGATGGACAGCACGATCCGGTGGACATTTCCACCTTCATCGCTGCGATTCAGGCGCATCCCGATGCCCTGATCGTGGGATGCCGCGATTTTGCGCAGGAGGGTATTCCAGGGGCATCGCGCTTCGGGAGGAAATTCTCCAACTTTTGGCTCCGCCTCCAGACCGGGGTAAATATCAAAGATAGTCAGAGCGGTTTTCGCGCTTATCCGCTGTTCATCTTCGAGGAGCTCACGTTCTGGACACGACGCTATAATTTCGAAGTAGAAGTGCTGGTGCGTGCAGCCTGGGCTCAAGTTCCCTTGCGTGATGTGGATATCCGGGTATATTATCCCCCCGGCGCTGAACGTATCTCCCACTTTCGCAAAGGGATGGACAACTGGCGCCTCACATTGCTTAACACCCATCTGACCCTGCGCTCTATTGTGCCATGGCCGCATCGAAAGATATCGCATCTGGACACGGCGAAGCGCAGCGAAAGAGGGGTCAGCGCCTTCCATCCGCTGCGCTCCATCCGACGGCTGTTGCAGGAAAACAGCACCCCGGAGCGCCTTGCCCTTGCGAGCGGAGTCGGGGTTTTCCTGGGGGCACTGCCGCTGATATTGTGTCATACCGTGACCATTCTGTTTGTGTGCGGGTTTTTCCGCCTCAACAAGGTAGCGGCAGTGAGCAGCAGCCAGCTGTGCATGCCACCGCTGGTGCCGGCGCTGTGCATTGAGGTGGGTTATTATATGCGCCACCGCACCTGGCTGACGGAGTTTTCCCTCCAGACCCTGGGGTACCAGGCGGTGGAGCGGATATATGAATGGTTTCTCGGCTCGTTGATTGTGGGCCCGCTGTTGGGGGTGCTGGCGGGCGCGATTACCCTGGTGCTTGCACAACGGATTAAAACCGCAGAAAGCTGAGCAGAAACGCCATGCACACACAGGAACAGACATCGCAGCGCCAGGAAGGTTCTACACCCCGTTCGGGCGCAAACTGGAACGACCGCAGCCTCGGGAAGAGCTGGCAGCATCAGTTCTTCTATGTGGCGATTCGCCTTGGAGGGCGACGCCTGGCGTATTTTTTCCTTTACTTTATCGCGCTGTACTACGTTCTGTGCAGCCGTGGGGCGCGGCAGCGCTGTAGTCCCTATTTGCGCCGCCGCTTTCCGCATGCGGGGCGCTTTCATCGCCTTTGGTACTCCTATAAACTTATTCTGAATTTCGGCAAGGTGCTGATCGATCGCGCCGTGGTGGGTATCATGGGGCCGGATGCGTTCCACGTAACCCTGTACGGACGTGAACAACTTCTTGCTCTGCGTGATGAAGGTCACGGTCTGATTATGATGGGAGCGCATGTGGGATGCTGGCAGGTGGCGATGTCTGCGCTGGATTTTATGCAGTGCCCGGTCAATATGTTGATGCGGCGCGAAGATGGAGATGTGGATCGCCACTACTATGAACATGCGGGGATTGAATGTCCGTACCGGGTTATTGATCCTACCGAGTACCTCGGCGGCACCCTTCAGATGCTCGGAGCCCTGAAACAGGGAGAGGTGGTGTGCGTCATGGGGGATCGCATGCTCGGGAGTGACCGCAGCAGTGTTGGGGTCGAGTTCCTTGGCGGCTCAGTGGAGCTCCCATACAGTGCGTACAAGATAGCTGCTGCCACTGGCGCACCGGTGGTGGTGTTTTTCACGCGTAAGGATGGGCCCGCAAGCTACAGTCTTCATGTTGCGGATGTGATCCGGGTGCCGCAGGTAAAGGGCAGAGAGGCACAGACCTTTGCCCCCTATGCGCGCAGATTCAGTGAGGCCCTGGAACAGTACTCTACAGAGCACCCGTTTCAGTTCTTTAATTTTTTTGACATGTGGCGCACTTAACGCCCAAACCCTCCGCGCCGGGCGCGAAGGTATGAGGAGATATCATGGATACCAAGGCAAAACTCAAGCAGGTTCTGGTGGAGGAATTAAATCTGGAGGATGTCACCCCCGACGAAATTGAAGATGATGAGATCCTGTTCGGTGAGGGGCTCGGACTTGATTCCCTCGATGCGGTGGAACTCGTGGTGGTAGTGCAGAAGCACTTCGGGGTGGAGATCAAGGATATGGACGAGGGGCGTCCGGCGTTGCAGTCGATCAACACCCTCGCCGCATTTATTGAGGAAAAGCAGGGGTAATGCAGAAACCTGGCGTAGGCATAAGTGGAGCCGGATGTGTGTGCGGTGCGGGGATGGACCTTGCCACGGCATATGTCTCCATGCTCACGGGTGAGCGCAACCCGCAGGCACCGCAGCGCTTCAGTACCACCCATGCGGACACCTATCCGGTATTTGAAATCCTCTCGCCTCTGCCCGCTCCGGGGACCGATGCCGAACTATTGCGCACCACGCGCCTCGCTTTGAGTGCGGCGCACGAAGCCCTCAACGATGCTCAACTGGACAGGGAGTTGCTGCGCGGATTGCGCGTCGGGGTGTGTATCGGCACCACCGTGGGCAGTGCCATGAATAGCGAGGAGTTCTACCGCGATTTTCGCAGTGGGAAAACGCCGGACATGGCGCCGATTGAGCGCTACCTGCGGAGTAATCCGGCGGCAGCACTCGCACGGCACTATCAGCTCGACGGCCCCTCTCAGGTGGTGGCAAACGCGTGCTCCTCGGGCACCGATGCTATCGGGGTGGGTGCGGCGTGGATCCGCGCCGGGTTGTGCGATATGGTCATCGCCGGAGGCGCAGATGAATTGTGCCGCACCACCTACAATGGCTTTGCCTCCCTGATGATTACCGATACTCGCGCGTGCCGCCCTTTTGATGTATCCCGGCGCGGCCTCAACCTGGGGGAGGGAGCGGGTGTGCTGGTGCTTGAAAGCGATGCGGTCCTCAAACGGCGCGGACGCAGGGCGCGTGGATATGTGCTGGGTTATGCCAATGCCACCGATTCCCACCATCTTACCGCGCCCCATCCCGAGGGACGCGGCCTCAAGGCGGCACTCGCCCGGGCAATTTCAGATGCCGGGATAGAGGCGCAGCAGCTTGCGTTCCTCAATGCCCACGGCACCGGTACTCCGGATAATGACAAGGTGGAATCGAAGGTGTTGTGCGAGCTGTTTCCCGAGGTTCCGGTGGTTTCAACCAAGGGCTATACCGGGCATACCCTGGGTGCGGCCGGTGCTATCGAAGCCACTCTGACCCTGGTGGGGCTGGAACAGGGACGGATTCCAGCCAATGCAGGTTTCTCTCAGATGGACCCGGCGTTGGGGCTGACTCCGACCACCGCACTTACACCGGTACAGGGAAGCATTGCCGTGTCGGAATCGCTGGCGTTCGGGGGGAATAACGCCGCCCTGGTTCTGGGGCTGGAGGAGCACATATGATGGAGATGCGCATAAGCGGACTTGGTATTGCGGGCGCCTTCGGCTGCGGAACCCGCGAACTGCGTGCGGCGCTGGAGCACGGCGGGGTGAAACCATCTTTCTGCGCCGACGCGGGGGCGCAGAGTATCCCGGTGTATCGCGCTTCCACCACGGCGCTGGAGAGGTATCTGAATAAGCGGGTCCTCCGGCGTATTGATCACTTTTCGCGCCTCGCCCTGCTGGGCGCGTTCGAGGCCCTGGAGGATGGAGAATACAACTTTGATTTTATCCCCGCGCGCGAACGCCTCGGAGTGGTGCTCTGTTCCGGGTTCGGGGCTCTGAGTACGACATTCAGATTCCTCGATTCGGTGATGGATGATGGTGATTCCTTTGCGTCCCCTACGGCGTTTTCCAATTCGGTGCATAATGCCGCCGCTGCGCATATCTCCATGCAGCTCGGCATTACGGGGCCGGGACAGACCCTGAGCCAGTTTGACCACTCCTTTATCTCCGGGGTACAGCAGGCACAGATGTGGCTGGAGGAGAAACGCGTGGACGCGGTGCTTCTCGGGACAGTGGATGAATACTGCAGCGTTCTCGGCTACTGCTGGGAGCGCTTCCTCGGCATTAAGCCTTCAACACAGATGCGCCCCTTTGCTTCCGACTCCAGCAGCGCCCTGCCCGGTGAGGGGGCAGCATTTTTTCTCCTGCGCCCGCAGCAGGATGGCTCCGCGGGATATGCACGTATTTCGGGCATGGAATGCGGACATGTGCGCGGCTCCTCCCCCCGCCTCGGCTCCGGCGCTCCGTTGATTCTGGGATGCGAAGGGTATCCGGATACCATGAACATGTACCGTGAGCATCTCCCCGCGGATGCCGCAGTGGCATGCTATACCCCTCTGTACGGAGCTTCGCCCGTGGCACCCGCATTTGATGTCGCCATTGCCGCCCTCGCCCTGGAGCGCGGAAAGGCGTATCCTGCGCCGGCTGCCCCTCCAGCGGAGACAGGCTGGGCCACGCTCTCGAGTGGAAGTGCGGTGGAAACCCTGACCTGTGTGGACTTTGGTGTAGGTGGCGAGTACAGCGCCCTGCATCGCGCCCGTCCATGCCTTTGATCTCAGCACCCCGCAGCATGTCGGAGTTGGAGTGACGCCGGGAGCGAGCTATGATCCATCGCCCACGTTTGCCTTTGCCCTCCTGCATGGCATGGCAGTGTATGACTACGAAGATATTATGGGGCATCCGGCGCCCGAGGCTTTGCGCTTCAAATTCGAAGGCAATATCGGCCTCAGCGATCATTCGCAGCCGCGCCTGCTCGCATCGGCGAATATCTTCGCGCAGTATTACCTGCGCGGGCTTGCATATGGCGCACTGCATCCGTATATAGAAGGCGGCGTGGGGCTGATATACACCGATTTTCAGGTGAAGGATCAGGGCTTGCGTCTCAATTTCAACCCCCAGGCGGGGATAGGGGCAGAGTGGCACACTGCGCACGGGACGCGTTGGTATACAGCGCTGCGCGCATGGCATGTTTCCAATGGGGGCTTGCACCACGATAACCGGGGCATTAACGCGGTGACCCTGCAGTGCGGACGCATCTTTTAAGGAATAATTACACGGAGCTGGTATGTACCGGGATGAAGTACCCCAGGATGGCGCAATTCTGGAGCAGTGGCACGAAATCGCGTATGCCGTGGATGAGGAGGGCAACTATGTGCTGGTGCCCAGCGCCGGATGGGAGCCCTCAAACCTGGTGAATGTGCAGGCATGGGAACTTATCGCAGCGCAGGTCAGCCGTGCCCTGGAGCAGATTCACCGCGGCGAGGCGAGCCCCCTTTTGTATCATATGGAGCGCAATCAGATGGATGTCGGCCTGCTGGCGCGCTATGTCGGGATGTCACGCTGGCGCGTGAAACGTCACCTGAAGCCGCGCCCCTACGCCGCGCTGAAGCCTGAGGTTCGCGCCCGCTATGCCGATGTATTCCGGATTCCGCCCCACAAGCTCGAAGAACTTCCGGCGCGGGTGGAATGGCCCGTGGAGACTGAGCGGAAGCTGAAATAATTTCACCCCTGGCACCCCGAGTAGATGACCTGTGACTATTGAATTCACCCACCGACAATCAGCCCACTGCGAGAGCGGGGTTACCTCCAACCTCCTGAATCATTACGCTCATCCCGTTTCGGAAGCGATGGCCTTCGGTATCGGCAGCGGACTGTTTTTCGGTTATTTCCCCTTTATCAAGATCAACCATCTCCCCCTTATCACCTTTCGCGGCGCCCCGGGTTCCATCTTCAAGAAATGTGCCTCGCGTCTGGGGGTGCAGGTTCAGAGCCGCCAGTTCCGCGCCCCACGCCGCGCCATGGATGCTCTGGATGCCTCCATAGATGCCGGAGTTCCCACCGGGTTACAGACCGGGGTGTACTGGCTCCCGTATTTTCCTGCGGCACTGCGCTTCCACTTCAATGCACATAACCTCGTAGTGTTCGGGCGCGAGGGGGATGAATACCTTATCAGCGATCCAGTGGTGGATCATGCGGTGCGCTGTGCGCGTGCTGATCTTGAGCGCGCCCGCTTCGCCAAAGGGGCGCTGGCCCCCAAAGGACGGATGTATTCCCTGGGCAAGGTGCCGGAACAGTTGCCCCTCCCTGCGGCGGTGCGCCGTGGCATAAAAGAGGTGGCATTCCGGATGGTCAGGGTTCCTGTCCCCCTCATCGGGGTGCGCGGGATGGAGATGCTTGCACGCGATGTGGAGCGCTGGCCGCAGAAACTCGGAGACGCCCGCGCCCTGATTCATCTGGGCCATCTGATCCGCATGCAGGAGGAGATCGGCACCGGCGGTGGTGGGTTCCGCTTTATTTATGCGGCGTTTCTGCAGGAAGCGGCGCAGGTGCTGGAGTGCCGGGAGTTTGAAGCGCTGGCGCAGGAGATGACCGAGATCGGGGATCAGTGGCGCCGCTTCGCCCTGTTGGGGGCACGGCGCTGCAAGGGCCGCGACAGTGCGGAGAACACCTTCCCGGCGCTGGCACAGATGGTGCGCGAATGCGCCCAGCGCGAGAAGTTTTTGTTTAATGAACTGCTGCGTGTGCTGGATTCATGAGCTGCATCGCCCCCCCTCTCCTACGCGCGCATGCACTGCGCCTGTGCTATCCACAAGCTACGGTCCCGGCGGTGAATAATCTCTCCCTGGAGGTTCGGAAGGGGGAGATCTTCGGGCTCCTTGGCCCCAATGGGGCGGGGAAGACCACCGCCATCTCAATCATGTGTACCCTGCGTCAGCCGGATCAGGGCGAGATCGAAATATGCGGTTTAAATCTACGCACTCGGGCTGGAAAGGTGCGCCCGCTTATCGGGGTGGTGCCGCAGGATATCGCCCTCTATACACGCTTGAGTGTGCGGGAAAATCTCCACTACTTCGGCACTCTGCACGGTCTGCGGGGGAAAACCCTGCACCAGCGTATTGAGGAGTGTCTCGTCTTCGTGGGGCTCGAAGAACATGCGCGGCGCCGCGTAGATATGTGCTCCGGGGGAATGAAAAGGCGCGCCAATCTCGCTGCGGGGATTATCCATAACCCGCAGCTGCTGTTTCTGGATGAGCCCACCGTGGGGATCGATGCGCAGTCCCGCCATGTTATTCTGCGCAATCTGGAGGATCTGCAACACAGAGGTATGAGCATGCTGTATACCACACATTACATGGAAGAAGCGCAGCAGCTCTGCAGCCGGGTTGCAGTTATGGACCGGGGACGCGTAATTGCGCAGGGTGAACCGGAGCGTCTGGTGCAGAGCAATCAGTGCCGCGACCTTGAACAGGTGTTTCTCCATCTCACCGGGCGCGAGTTGCGGGATTAAGCCATGTGGAAACTCCTCGCAAGCTGTAAAAAAGATCTGCTCCTCCTCTGGCGCGACCGCGCCGGACTCCTGGTACTCTTTCTGATGCCGCTGGTACTCGTGATTGTTGTAGCCCTGGTGCAGAACAACGTGCTGCAGGCCACCGGAGAAAATCAGGTAACGGTGCTGTTTGTGGATGAGGATCAGGGTAATATCGGGTTGCAACTGCAGCAGACCCTGGAACAGAATCCGGGGATTGCTCTGCAGGCAGCCCATGCGGGTGAGCCTCTAACCCGCACCCGGGCGCAGCACCTCATCAATGCAGGAACCTACCAGTTCGGGATTGTCCTCCCCTCCGGCCTGAGTACCGCTTTTGAGCGCGATATGCGCCGCCAGGTGGGGGCGTTGCTGGGTTTTGGTTCCGGCGATGTGCAGGTTTCAGAGACGCGGATTCCACAGATTCAGCTCCTGTTTGATCCCGCGGTGCAGAGCGTGTTTCGCACCGCGGTTACCAGTTCCCTTGAGTACGCTGTCCT
>JAIVHC010000296.1 GCA_020201305.1 Geobacteraceae bacterium | reverse complement strand
CTCTGTGGAGCAGAGACTGCGGCGCAACTCCGACAGATCACCATCGAAATCTATAAACGTGCGCGTGAATACGCTGAGACCAAAGGAATCATTATTGCGGACACCAAATTCGAGTTTGGTATCTACAATGACCAACTGATCTGGATCGACGAAGCCCTGACACCGGACTCATCCCGTTTCTGGCCTGCGGATCAGTATCAGCCCGGTGGGCCTCAGCCCAGCTTCGATAAACAGTTCCTGCGCGACTACCTTGAGACCCTGGACTGGGGGAAAGTGGCCCCTGCTCCTGATCTGCCAGAGGAAATTGTGCGCAAGACCGGAGAGAAATACAAAGAGGCACTGACGCGCCTAACAAAATAAATACGTGTGGTGTGTAAATTCCGTTGACAGCAGTCAAAGCGGTTTGATATAAACACCACCGACTTAAGGGGCTATAGCTCAGCTGGGAGAGCGCTTGAATGGCATTCAAGAGGTCGGCGGTTCGAGACCGCCTAGCTCCACCAATAAAAATAAGCACTTACGGGTTTTTCCTGTAGGTGCTTTTTTTGTTTTCGGGCGCTGGGTGGTCCCTTGGGTGCCACGATTTTGCCAAAGGGGTCAATGCAAACCCACCTGAATCATAAAGCTGTCGGCTTCGACCTTGGGTATCAGGCAGCGTTTTTCTTTGTCGAGTTTTACAATCCTGTAACGCTCCATGGTTTTAAGGGTGCGCGATAGATTGCTGCTTGTTCTACCGCTTAGGGTTTCAAGTTCCTTGAGTGACTGCGGCTGTTTGTCGATGATGAGTTTAAGCAATTTCTGGTTCTCGCTATTGAGAATTTGCGCCATGGATTGCAGGCTTTCGAACCACACCTTCGGTTCGTCGCCTTTGGGGGTATATTCACCCTTGGCAATGGAAATAGTGCGCTTGCGGTAGTCCTCTTTCGACATGATGCCGATATTCAGCACTTTATCAGACATGGGCTCTCTCCAGGTAATCGTCAACGGTGATGGCGTCGCAAAAACTCACCAACTGCTGTGTTGCTGTAATTATCTCGCTGCTTCGACGTACGTATGAGACGTTGCATGCAACGTCTCTACAGAGACAATCACGCGCCTTGCATTTGGCGCTTTTTGCTTAGCCATCTAATTTTGTGCTTTCTGCGAAAGCATCAACGGTGTTCCAGAAGTCTTCAAGCAACTGTGCGGCGCTTTCAAATTCGTATGGAAAAACATTTTCCTGCCCGTGTTTGTGATCCCAGGTTACTTTTCTGGCTCCGTATTTATGGCGCTTCGGTTTTATTGCATGGGCGTTATCAAAACCAATAACCCGGCGGTTGCTACTATCGTGTAGGGTTAAGCTGTAACTGATTCCGTGGGGTATCTGCTCGCACGGTGACACCTCCCAGGCTTCAAACTTTGTCCAGAAACCATTATCCATAGGGAATATTTCTCCGTTCAGATTGAGCAGGGTTTCAAGGTCGTGATACTCCATGCTTCATCCTCTGTTATCATCTGGTGATAATTATAGCCTTTTGCGGGAATCAGTAAAGGGCTAATTTTCTGATTGCTTGTGTTTTTTATCTTTTCTGCAATACAAACACCCCACACCGAGAATAATCGGCATGGGGTGCTATTGCATTTCATTAAAACTAAAAGTGGCAGAACAACGTTGGTATGGGCGGGCAATATGGCGTTCTGGTGCGGATTGAATGTGAGAGAATCTACCCCGGCGTAGGAATCGTGCGCGCAATCTTACCCAGCAGACTGCGCTCCTGCTTCTCGCACGCCTCACGCGCTGATTCGAGTGCCATACTCAGCTCCTGCATATCCTCCTCCGTCTTCGGCTCCAGAGCGTGGTAGAAGATCCCCGCGCTTCTCGCCTTGCGTAGATAGGAGATCGAATCGGTATCTGCCAGCAGGATGATCTTA
>JAIVHC010000295.1 GCA_020201305.1 Geobacteraceae bacterium | reverse complement strand
ATGCTCCAGACCAGTGCCCTTATGGAGGAGTTCCGTGGACTACTCAATCTTGAGATTCCCGGGAATAAATTGCTCAATCTGATTTTCTTCGGCCTGCCTGAAGTAGAAGAATGTCTCCAGTTGGATAAACCCCTGGCTCAGCGTGTTGCCATGCGCTATCATCTCCATCCCCTGCAGGAAGCGGAAACCCTTGAATATATCCGCCACCGCCTTAGTATAGCTGGAGCGGAACAGGGTATATTTACTCCAGAAGCCGGAGTTGCGATCCAGCGCTTTTCTGCTGGAGTGCCCCGTCTGATCAATACCCTGTGTGCCAATAGTCTGTTTGAAGCATTTCTTACCAACAGGCATCTGGTGGATACTCAGACGGTGTCCAGTGTAGCGGGGGATCTCGGCCTGACCAACGCGGAAGTGAGCGACAGCCAAACCGGGCTGGAGCAACATATGGGGAGGATTGAGGAATTGCTCGAACGCCTGGAGCAGAGGCGCGGTTAGGGATACAACACATCAACAATGATTTTTATGCCGGCTGGAGCCGGTTTTTTTGTACGTTTTGAAGAGGTTTTTTAATGAATCCGGAAGTTGCCATTCTGCCAGAAAAACTCTGCAACCAGATAGCCGCGGGGGAAGTGGTGGAACGCCCAGCATCGGTGGTTAAGGAATTGGTGGAGAACTCCATTGATGCCGGATCCACCCGCATCGTTATTGAAGTTGCCCATGGCGGGACGCGCCTGATCAAAATCAGCGACAACGGGCGTGGCATGAATCAGCACGACATCTTTCTGTGTTTTGAGCGCCACGCCACCAGCAAGATAAGAACCGAAGAAGATCTGTTCTGCCTTGACTCTCTCGGTTTCAGAGGAGAGGCCCTGCCTGCTATTGCCGCTGTTTCGCGTCTGCGCGTGAGTAGCCGGCATCAGGATGCTGATGTGGGGATGCGTGTGGATCTGAAGGGAGGGGTGGTGAGCGACGCTCGTGAGGCCGGAATACCTGTCGGAAGCATGTTTGAGGTGCGCGATCTTTTCTACAATCTTCCGGCAAGGCGCAAATTTTTACGTAAAACCACCACCGAGTTCGGGCATATTGCCGAGAGCGTCATGCGTCTGAGCCTTGCTCATCCGCATATTCAGTTTCAACTTATACACAATGAGCGGATGGTGTTTAATTACTATCGCCAGCAGCATATATTTGACCGCATCAGAGAGGCATTGGGGCGTACGGTTGCGGGGGCACTGCACGAAATTAACTCTTCGCGCGGGGAGATATCCCTGCAAGGATATATTGCCGCTCCGGAGCAGAATCGTTCCAGCACTCAGGCGATGTATACTTATATCAACGGGCGTTTTATCCGCGATCCGGTCGTGAAACATGCAGTGCTGGATGCGTACCGGCAGTTGCTCATGAAGGGGCGCTATCCCATCTGTGTGCTGTTCCTCCACATGCCCCCAGACAGGGTGGACGTGAATGTTCATCCTACCAAGCACGAAGTGCGCTTTCATGATCAGCGTTTGGTGCACGATTTTATTACCGCCGCAGTGCGTCAGCAATTGCGCGCAGTTGCCGATGCGTATCAGTTACGCACGCCGGGAGGATATACCCCTCCGGATGTCGACAACAATACCTCCACTTATACTCCTCCGGGAAGAATTGACGCCACATATACGAGATCCTCAACTCCTGAGGAGCGCGAGCCAGAGCACCAGCGAGACCGGAACACGTCACCTTTATCCCTGGATCTTTCTCTTGACACGGCTTTCCCACCACGCGCGGCTCTTACGCCAGATGCGCAAACCTGCGCAGGGATTGCAGAGTCCCTTTGCACATGGAACCAGACACTGCGAAGAGCGGCAGATCCAGAAGTAGAAGAATTTTCCCGGAAATCGCTTGAATCGCAGGAGTCTCAGGATGTATCCACCGTGGAC
>JAIVHC010000178.1 GCA_020201305.1 Geobacteraceae bacterium | reverse complement strand
ACTCAAAATGTCGCCGAAGTAGTTGCCGACCTGCGGGAGCGCGGCTGCGAGCGTATTGCTTTCCAGAGCCTGCATGTGGTGCCCGGACAGGAGTACCACTCCATCTTTAAGGTTTCGACACAGGGTTTGCAGGTGGCATTCGGCTCCGCCCTGATGAGCACTGATGCCGACATTGCAGCGACCATTGCGGCTCTGGCTCCGAAGATTGATGCCGAAGCGGCAACGGTGGTGGTCGCTCACGGCAATGCCAGGCATCCGCGTTTCAATGAACAACTGGAAAAATTTGCTACCGCCATCGAAGCGCGCTATCCCGATCTGGCGGTAGCGAGCGTCGAGGGCACGCCGGGTACTGCCGCGCTCGAATCCCTCGCGGCACGCAACCTGTCTGAGGTTCATTTCCTGCCCCTGATGATTGTGGCCGGAGACCATATCATGAACGATGTGCTCGGAAACGAGGACGAGAGCTGGAAAAACATCGTTCAGGTGCCGCATCCCAGGTGTAGTGCCTCTCTGGGCTGGAATCAGGCCATACTGGAGATCTTCTTTGACCATCTCGACTGCGCTCTGGCGGAGTTGGCACAACCCGACGATGCCAATGTATCTTTACGCGCCTGAGGCCGATATGCTTTACAATAAACCTCTCAATTCAGGACTTAAGGGCATGAATCCAGCAAGCGGACACTTCTACGCCGTTGGTATCGGCCCTGGTGCTCCGGATCTCCTTACCTTGCGCGCGGCGCGTCTCGTGGAAGGGTGTGATGTCATTCTCGCGCCCCAGGCCAGAAACACCACCCGGAGTCTGGCCCTGGAAGCGGTACGCCCGTTTATACAGCACCAGGAAGTTATGTTGCAGAACTACCCCATGGAGCGCAACGACCAGAAAACCCGCCAACGCTGGGAGCAACTCGCCGACTCTGTGGCGCAGCGCTGCGAAAACGGACAGTCAGTGGTGCAGGTGACCCTGGGTGATCCGTTGATCTTTGCTACCAGCGCTTATCTGTTGCAGAGTCTGGCGCAACGCATGCCCGGCGCGCATATACATGTGGTCCCGGGGATCAGCGCCTTTCAGACTGCGGCGAGCCGCTTTGCCGAAGTACTCACCCTGCAGGAGGATCGCCTCACGCTGATGTCGGCCACCAATCTCGATGCTGTGGCCCAGGCCCTGGATCAGTGCGAAACCCTGGTGCTGTACAAAGCAGGTACCTGTATTGAAGCGTTGGTGGAGCTGTTGCGCCAGCGCAATCTCCTGAGCCGGGCATGCCTGGTGAGCTGTGGCGAACAGGGCGATCATGAACTCCTGGTGGAGGATCTGAGCCAGTGGGATATGACACCGCTGAGCTACATGACCACCCTGATTGTTAAAATCGGGCGGCGCACATGGCAGGAAGATGTGTCGGTATGAGCGAAGAAGGCTTGAAAGGGGGCATTACCACCGGCAGTTGCGCGGCGCTGGGCGCCAAGGCCGCGGCGCTTTTGTTGTTTCGCGCTGAACGGGTGAATCAGGTGGATATCCCGCTGCCTGACGGCACTCGCCTCGCCTGGCCCGTGGCGACGCTGGATTACAGCGCTGACGGCGCCGAAGCGAGTATCATTAAAGATGCCGGAGACGATCCCGATGTCACCCATGGGGCGCGGATTCGTGTGCATATCGCCCCACGCCACGATACGCAGATCAGCTTCCGCGCCGGATCCGGCGTTGGCATTGTTACCCTGCCCGGCCTCGCTCTGGCTGTGGGTGAAGTCGCCATCAATCCGGTGCCGCGCACCATGATTAGCGCGGCGCTCCGCGAGGTGAGCGCGTCCGGAGTAAACGTGACAGTGGGGGTGGACGGCGGCAAAGCCCTGGCGCAAAAGACCTTTAATCCCAAACTGGGTATCGAGGGCGGTATCTCCATCATCGGCACCAGCGGGCGGGTGCGCCCTTTCAGCGCTCCGGCTCTGCAGCAGTCGCTGCAATGCGCCATGGATATCTGCATAGCGAGCCATACCCGTGCCCCGGTTCTGGTGCCGGGCAACATGGGGCGCAGTGCTGCCCACCGGGCTTTTTGTCTCAAGCCCCGGCAGGTGGTCGAGGTGAGCAATGAGTGGGGTTACATGCTGGAGTTGGCGCAGCAGCAGAGATTCGAAACGCTGTTGATGCTGGGACATCCGGGCAAACTCGCTAAACTGGCTATGGGGCAGTGGAACACCCACTCCGCTCAATCGGACAGTGCCGCACCCTACGTGGCGCAACTGGCTCACGCAGTAACCCAGGCGGAATATCCTTTTGCCGGGGACAGCACGGTTGAAGGGCTGTTTATGGAGCAGCTTTCCGCCCCACAGCGGCGCCGGGTGGCGGATCGTCTCGCCGAGGCCATTCAACGCAAAACCGCTGCCACCTTTCCCGCGCCCTGGGAGGCACAGGTAGTGCTGATCAACCTTAAGGGTGAGATCCTCGGAAGTAACGGGAATCTGCAGCCCTGGCACCCTCGAACCACCGAGGTGAGCGCATGAGCTGGCCACCCATTATCATCGCCGGTTGCGGCCCCGGACATGCCGACTATCTGACCACGGCGGTGCACAATGCGGTGAGGCACGCCGAGGTGCTGGTTGGCGCGCCTCATCTGCTCGATCTCTTTCCCGCTCTCAATGTCATCCGCTTGCAGGTGGGAGCGGATATCCCGACTGTGCTCAATGCGATGGAAGGTCATCGCCACCGGCATATGGTGGTACTGGTTTCCGGCGATTGCGGTCTGTTCAGTCTCGCACATCGGGTGCAACAGCATTTTGGGCAAAAGCATTGCCGCCTGATACCCGGCATCAGCTCGGTACAGGTGGCGTGTGCGCGCCTGGGCATCGACTGGAGCGATCTGCGCATTGTCAGCGCGCACGGGCGCACCCCCAAAGAACCCTTTGAGGAGCTGCGCCGCTGGCGCAAGATTGCCATCCTCTCCGGCACCTGCGCTGCTACAGCCTGGGCTGCAGACCTGCTGGAATTCCTGGGCACCGACTACCGCGGGGTAGTGTGCGAAAATCTGACCCTGGAGGAGGAGAGCATTCATCCCTCTGATGCGCCCGGCCTGCGCCGGACTCCGCTGGCATCACGCAGCATTATTTTCCTGTTGCATCGGGAGGTACCGTCATGACGCACCAGCATCAGGGGATATTCTACGGCGTCGGCATCGGCCCCGGCGATCCGGAACTCCTCACCCTCAAGGCGGTGCGCGTCCTGCAGCAGTGCCACGCCATCTACGTGCCGACCTCGAGGGTGAGCCGCCAGACGTATGTCGCTGATGTGGTGGACTCCTATGCAGGGGCAGATTGTGAAATCGTACCCGTGACCTTCTCCCTCGCGGACTCCGGCACCCGGCGCCAGCAGCACTGGCACGCCACTGCGCGCGAAATTGCCACGCGTTTGCACGCGGGGCAGGATGTCGCCTTTGTCACCCTGGGGGATGCACTCCTCTACTCTACCTACGTCTACCTGCTGCGCGCCTTACATGAGGTTTTTGCGCAGGCCAGGGTGGAAACAGTCCCCGGAATCAGCGCGGTCAGCGCCACCGCCGCTCTCTGCCACTGCCCGCTCGGAGAAGGGGAGCAGCCGCTCACCATCCTCCCTGCAGCCCATGATATGGAAAAACTCCGCGCTCTTATCCTGGGCGGCAGCGGCGTGGCGATTATGAAGATCGGGCATCGCCTCACCCAAGTGCTGGAGCTGCTTGCGCAATGCCATGTCCTGGAGCGCAGCGTATTCGTGGCCCGTGTCGGACTGCCGGAGCAGCGGATAGAGACGGACTTAAACCGCCTGCGCGGCGCACCGGCGGATACGGGGAATCTAGCGGTAATCCTGGTTCCACCTCGGTGTGATGAGGGTGATCAGGTGGTGACAACGGCAAAAAAACAATTATGAAGGAGAAACCCATGAAAGTGATTTTCGTCGGTGCCGGACCCGGCGACCCTGACCTGCTCACCGTGAAAGCCCAGCGCCTCCTCAGTGAGTGCCGCATATGTGTGTATGCCGGGTCTTTGGTCAGCCCGGAGGTGGTCGGACTGGTCCCCGGGGATGCCGAACTGCATGACTCGGCGGGGATGACCCTGGAGCAGATCGAAGCGGTGTTCGTCAAAGGTCGGCAACAGAACACCGATGTCATCCGCCTGCATACCGGGGATCCGGCCATCTACGGCGCTATTCGTGAGCAGATGCATGCCCTCGACCGCCTCGGTATCGATTATGAGGTGGTGCCGGGGGTCAGCTCGTTTCAGGCCGCGGCCGCCGCCCTCAAGACCGAACTCACGGCGCCGGAAATCTCCCAGACTATTATCCTCAGCCGTACTTCGGGACGCACCCCCATGCCCGTAAAACAGGAGCTGGCGGAACTCGCACGCACCGAATCAACTTTATGCCTGTTCCTGTCGGTACACAAACTCGCGCACGTAGCCAGGGAGCTTATCCCTTATTATGGTGCCGACTGCCCCATCGGGGTGGTTTTCCGCGCAAGCTGGCCCGATGAGGTGGTGCTTCGGGGCACTCTGGCAGATATCGCGCCCAAAGTAGCCGAGGCGGGAATTACCCGGACAGCTATGCTCATCGTGGGTGCAGCGCTTGGATCAGACCGGGAGCAGGATATTCCTGTTTCCCAACTCTACCACCGCCATTTCAGCCACGGCTATCGCAGTGCTGACGCCGACAGCGGAGCGGACTCATGAACACGGCGGTGATAACCTTTTCCCCCCCGGGGCTCAAGGTGATGCAACGGATCAGCGCCAGCATGGGTGTGGCTCAATATCTGCATCAGTCGGTCGCGGCGCCGCCCGATGTGGTAGCGTTCGAACGCGTCGCTGACCTCACCCGCGAGATCTTCCGGCACTACGCCGGCCTGGTATATGTGGCTCCGTGCGGGGTGGTGGTGCGCGCCATTGCACCGCTGCTTGAAAGCAAATTGCATGACCCGGCAGTGGTGTGTGTGGATGTGGGTGGGCGCCACAGCATGAGCGTTCTGAGTGGGCATGAAGGTGGGGCCAATGATCTGGCCGTCAGGGTTGCCAACTGTACCGGCGCAGAAGCAGTAATTTCCACCACTACCGAAGCGGTGAAGGATCTAATTATCGGTGTCGGGTGCCGCAAAGGCAAAAGTGTTGCCGACATCTGTAACGCCATTATGGAAGCTCTCGCCCGGCTCCACCCGGCTCGACCTGCCCGTAGCGCGGGTGCGCTTTCTTGCCACCGCCGATGTCAAGGCGCAGGAAGCCGGACTTCTGCAGGCTGCCGCGCAGCTTGATATCCCGCTGCGGGTGATCGACTCCGATCTGATCCACCTGAGCACGCGTCCCTTCGGACGTTCGGAGTTTGTCGCCACCCATGTACAACTGCCCGCGGTGTGCGAACCCGCGGCCCTACTTGCAGGACGGAGGACGTCATTAATACTTCAGAAAACAGCCTTCAACGGCATCACCATAGCCATCGCGCGGGAAAACTGTCCCTCGTTGGATTAGGTCCCGGCAGCATCGCTGACCGCACCGCCCGCGCCACCGAGACCATTTGCGCGAGTGAAGTGATCGTCGGCTATGGGCCCTATGTGGACTGTATCGACGATCTGATCACGAATCAGCAGGTGATCACCTCAGGAATGATGAAAGAGTCTGAACGCTGCCGTGCCGCTCTGGATGCGGCCATGGCCGGAAAACACGTGGCGCTGATCTCGTCGGGCGATGCCGGCATGTACGGCATGGCCGGACTCGCCATGGAGATGGCCGCAGCTGAGGGCGACCACATCCCCATGGAGGTTATCCCCGGTGTCACCGCGGCCAACTCTGCCGCAGCCCTGCTCGGCGCGCCGCTGATGCTCGACAGTGCCAGTATCAGCCTCAGCGATCTGCTAGTCCCCTGGGACACGATCGTCACCCGCCTCAAAGCCGTGGCTGCCGCCGATCTGGTGGTGTCCCTGTACAACCCGCGCAGCAAGAAACGGGTGATGCAGCTCGAAGAGGCGGCGCGTATTTTCCGCGCCTGCCGTCCCGGCACCACTCCGGTCGGAATTGCCACGGCCGTGGGGAGCCCGGAGGAGCAGGTGGTGCTTACCGATCTCGAGCATCTGCTGGAGCAGGAGGTAGGCATGCGTTCGGTGGTAATCATCGGCAACTCGACCACCTGTGTGCTCGATGGACGTATGATAACGCCGCGGGGCTACTATGGGAGCGTGAACAGCGTATGAGTAACAGACCGCACATTCTGCTCCTCGGCGGTACCAGCGAAACCGCAAGCATTGCAGATAAAATTGCCATGGGCGGCTATGAGGTGCTGGTATCCACAGCTACGGATGTCGAGCTTGCCATCGGCGAAAATGAGGTCATTAAACGCCGCTGGGGTCGTCTGGATCGCGACCAGCTTGCCGCACTGATTGAACAGGAGCAGATGAGTGCGGTCATCGACGCCACACATCCCTATGCGTGTAATGTCCATCAGGCGGCACGGGATGCGGCCAAGCACAGCCAGTGTCCTTATCTGCGTTACCAGCGCCGGACAATGGTGACAGAGTCCGGTGAAGTATTGCTGGCCCACGATCACGACGAAGCCGCGCGTCTGGCATGCGCTGAGGGTCAGCCGGTGCTGCTCACCACCGGCTCCCGCCATCTTGCCCCCTATGTGACCCAGGCCAGGCGCAACGGACCGGTCTCAAATACAGGAGAAATGATGTGAATACAACAACGCGGGTTTATCTTGTTGGTGCCGGTCCCGGTGACAGCGGCCTGATTACGCTGAAAGGAAAACGCTGCCTCCAACGTGCCGAGGTGGTGCTTTACGACCGACTGTGCAATCCGGCGCTGCTCGGTGATGTGGCTCCGGCTGCGGAGCAGATTTACGTGGGGAAAAACATGGGGAATCACGCCCTGCCCCAGGAGCAGATAAACGCCCTGCTGGTGGAGAGGGCGCGCGCGGGGAAGGTGGTGGTGCGCCTGAAGGGTGGTGATCCGTTTGTGTTCGGCCGTGGCGGCGAGGAGATCGACACGCTGGCCGCGGCTGGCATCCCCTATGAAGTGGTACCGGGAGTAACCGCGGGGTTTGCCGCTGGAGCTTACGCCGGCATCCCCCTGACCCACCGTGACTTTACCACCAGCGTCACCCTGGTGACAGGACATGTCAACACACGGAAGGACCCGCAGCGCGATATCAACTGGGCCGCACTCGCATTGAGTGACAGCACCCTGGTGTTCTACATGGGCCTGACCAATATCGCCACTATCTGCACCCGACTCATTGACCACGGGCGCGCCGCAGATACGCCGGTAGCGGTGGTGAGTAATGCCTCCACCCCAAAGCAACGCACCCTCATTGCGACTCTGGCGGATGCGGCGCAGGAGGTGGAATGCCAGGCTGTCACCAGCCCGGCGGTAATTCTGATCGGCGAAGTAGTGCGCCTGCATGAGCGTCTGGACTGGTTTCAGCGCAGCCTGCCAGCACCTGAAGAAGAGCCTGGGACTGTGGCTCTGAAAACATCCGTTAATGCAGCGGAAAAGGGAAGGCAGCGTACCAACATCCTCATCTTTACCGGCAACGGCAAAGGGAAGTCCACCGCCGCGTTTGGCATGGCCCTGCGCGCCGTCGGCCACGACCAGCGGGTGCGGATTATTCAATTCATGAAAAATGATGCCGATGTGGGTGAGCTGGGGGCGCTGGAACGCCTCAATATCCCCGTGGAACAATGCGGTCTGGGTTTCGTCCCCAAACCGGATCATCATCTATATACCGCACATTGTGAAGCTGCTGAAAAGGGGCTGGCGCGCGCCGAAGAGGCTATCCTCGCCGGGGGGGACGACCTGATCATCCTCGACGAACTGTGCGGCGCTGTCGCACGCGGCCTCCTTGCGGAGCAACGCGTAATTGACCTGCTGCGCCGCGCACCTGCAGGTTTGACTGTGGTCCTTACCGGACGCAGAGCTTCCAGCGCGCTGATTGAAATTGCAGACACGGTGAGTGAGATTCAACCCGTCAAGCACGCCCTGGAGCAGGGCATCCCGGCACGCAAGGGGGTGGAGTTTTGAGCGCCTGCGCGCGTCTCGTGATCGCCGGGAGTCATAGCGGCGTGGGCAAATCATCCCTGACCCTGGCGCTGGTGGCAGCTCTGCGTCAGCGCGGTCTCAAGGTGCAGACATTCAAGGTCGGGCCGGATTACCTCGATCCCGGGCATCTTACCCGGGTTTCCGGACGGCCCTGTTATAACCTCGATGGCTGGATGTGCGGGCGCGAGTATGTCATGCGTCTGTTTTGCGAACACAGCGCCGATGCGGATATCGCCATCATCGAAGGGGTGATGGGATTGTTTGACGGCAGCAGTCCGACCAGCCTCGAAGGTAGCACTGCCCGGATCGCCGCCTGGCTCCAGGCACCGGTGGCGCTGGTGGTCAACAGTCACGGCATGGCGCGCAGTCTCGCCGCCCTCGTCCACGGCTATGCCAGCTTTGAGCCAGCCATCGCCCTGGGCGGAGTTATTGCCAATTTCTGCGGCTCCGACGCCCACGCCAGTCTTCTCGACGCGGCATTGCAGGCCGCCGAGCTCCCCCCATTACTCGGGGCGATGCCACGCAATGCCCTGCCCGCTTTGCCCGGCCGCCATCTCGGTCTGGTCTCCGCCACGGAAACCCGGTGGAACGACAGCCTCATTCGGCAACTGGCTGCGTCCGCCGAACAACATCTCAATCTTGAGCATCTGCTGCAACAGGCGAGTCACGCGCCATCGCTGGGCAGAGTAGCACCAGCTCCGGCGCAAGACACAAACAGCGGTAGCGTTCGCCTCGCCATCGCTTGCGATGCCGCGTTCCAGTTCTACTACCCGGATCTTATCGACGCCCTGCGGCGGCGCGGCGTGCAGTTAGCCTTTTTCTCCCCCCTGGAGGACGCGAAACTCCCTCCTGGGTGTAACGGCCTCTACCTGGGTGGTGGTTACCCGGAGGAGTACGCCGAGCAGCTTTCCTCTAATCACAGCATGCTCAACAGCGTGCGGGAGTTCTGCAACAGTGGTCGCCCTGTGTATGCCGAATGCGGTGGATTGATGTATCTCAGTAAAGGATTGGAGGACGGGGAAAAAAGATGGGGGTTTGGCGGGATACTTCCAGCCTGGTGCCGAATGCGCTCGCGGCGTAAACGTCTGGGGTACGTGGAAGTGACTCTGCAACAGCCTTCCCTGTTGGGTGCCGTTGGCACCCGGTTACGCGGGCACGAATTCCATTATTCCGAGCTGTGTGATGATCCGCTGCAGAACCCGCACTGGAACGCGGCCTATCAGGTACGCACCAATCGAAATGGAGCATTACACGAGGAGGGGCTTTCCTGCGGGGTGGTGTTGGCAAGTTACGTGCATCTGCACCTGGCTTCGTCACCCGCAGCGATGGATAGTTTTGTTTCCGCATTGCAAAGGTCCGGCGTTTCGGTTTGAGTGAACTCTCCGCTCATTCGGGAGTGCCTTTTTTATTTTCCATGATATGAACACACAATTCTTTTACCGAACGCGGTGGTGGCAGATCTTTATCGGGTCGCATCGCGTTCCATAGCTGCACCACGCGGGGCAGCTCAAAACCAAGAGCTGATAGCGTTGACTGATGCTCTGCAAGGTCGCCGGTGGGGAACCGGGCGGCGCACGCCCCCTGGTGCATGAACACCAGGGTGTCACTCCACTGAAAAGCAAAATCGATGTCGTGGGTCGCGAGTATCAGGGTCAGCCCCGCGGCCTGAAGTTTATCGAGCTGCGCGAGCAACTCGCGTTGCATGGCAGGGTCGAGTCCGGTCATCGGTTCGTCAAGGATAAGAACCTGAGGATGCATGGCAAGGACTCCCGCCAGACAGACCCGCTTTTTCTGGCCAAAACTGAGATTCTGCACCGGTTTGTGGGCGCAGTCGTGTAAATGCATGGTGGTGAGCGCCTCGTCAACCCGTCGCAGTACTTCATCTTTTGGAAGTCCGAGGTTGAGAGGGCCAAAGGCGATGTCTTCGCGGACACTGGCGGAAAAAAGCTGATTGTCAGGGTTCTGGAAAACAATACCGACGTCAGTGCGCAGACGGATAAGATCATCACGTTGATAGGTGAGAGGTTGGCCGCCATAACGTATGGTGCCGCTTTGGGGCTTCAGAATGCCGTTGCAATGCAGCAACAGGGTGGTCTTGCCTGCTCCGTTTTTCCCCAGTATCGCAGTGCGGCTGTTGGGTGGAATAGCAAGAGTGCAGTTGTCGAGCCCGCGGCTTCTATCTGCATAGCTATGCGTGACCCTGTCAAATTCGAGCATGGCAGATGTCATGGGCTGATAACCACGAAAAGATTGAGGATGATGCCGGCAAACAGGGCGATCAGGCATTGAAGCCGGGCGTGAGTAACGTTTTGATCAGCAAAATGCAGAGCCTTCTCGCCACCTGCGCGCGCCAGCGCAGCAGTATGGAGCTGCCGGGAGCGATCCCAGAGTTGGACTGTGGTGTGGGCCACCAATATTCCCAGCGCGCGCAGGGACCGACCCATCGACCGGTAGCCCAGGCGCGATGCCTGCGCTGTACGCGTGTCGTGCAGCACTTGGTTGAACACAAAGAGGGACCGATAGCCGAGTACCATGATATCAATCAGGAGCGCGGGGGTGCGGAGGCGGCGCAGCAGCGCAATCAGATCGCTGACAGGGGTTGTCATCGTCAGAAACAGCAGGGCACTGAGACTGCCGAGTGAGCGGGAACAGACCGTGGCTGCACGCGACACCTCAGCGGGAAGAAATTGCAGCCCGATATCGTGCCAGGAATTGCCGAAAGTAAAGGAAAGGGTTATGGCCAGTGAACCCAGGGCGACAAAAAGCAGTGCCGGAGCGAATATGAGCAGGTAGGAGCGCACCGCGACTGTCGCCACTCCAAGGGTGAGAAAAACAAACAACGATGCCACAGCCAAGGAAGCCAGAGGGGTTGTTGCTATGTACACTGCCACCATGCCGCTGAGCGCAAAAAGTCCTTTGGCGCTCGGTGCGAGGTGGCGCAACGGATTGGCGTGACTGGAGTGCTCACTTAACATCGGTGGTTCCCCGGAGTTCGCGGAACGCTCTGGCACGGGCAACGGAACCGCCCAGATAATAACCGATAAAAGCTCCTCCCAGTGCGGCTTGCAAGGAGAACAGAAGGGATTCGATTTCCCCACTCGGGGGCACCCAGACCGGACTGAGCCAGGGTTCGTAGGTCGGCGCAATTTCGGTAATTGCCGCCATCGCTTCGCCGTCCGCTCCGGCAAATATCTCCGCATCATCCACCGGCTCTACTATCCACAGCGGCAGCAGCGCCAGAATAATGACCGCCATTATCAGGATAAGGTTCTGATGCTTTTTCATGATGGAACCTCGCTCGATGGGAAGATTTTCAACTCACGCAATTCCCGTGGATTGAATCGCGTGAGGGCATTGAAAATCAACATTGTGAGTAACCCTTCGATGATGGCCAGTGGGAGCTGCGTTAAAGCGAAAATGGAAGCAAACTTGACAAAAGACGCTACGAAACCACCCGTCGGATCGGGAAAGGCCAGCGCCAGTTGCGCTGACGTGGTGAGATAGGTCATCAGGTTGCCGCTGAAAGCGGCCAGAAATACCGTCATTCCGAACGGTAAACGGAGCATGCGTGTCAGTCGGAATACGCCATAGGCGACAAAGGGCCCGACAATTGCCATAGAAAACACGTTGGCGCCCAGTGTCGCGAGACCGCCATGTGCCAGCAAAAGTGCCTGGAAAAGCAGCACCACCAATCCGATTGGCGCCATAGCTGTCGGCCCGAACAGCAGCGCGCCAAATCCGGTTCCGGTCGGATGGGAGCTACTCCCGGTGACCGATGGAATTTTTAGCGCCGAAAGGATAAAGGTGAAGGCGGCGGCCACGCCGAGGAGCATGCGATATTCCGGATGTTTTTTGACTTTTTTGCCGAGAGAGTAGACTCCGTAGGCGACAACGGGAGCCGACGCCAGACTCCAGCCGAGCGCGTGACCGGCGGGGAGAAACCCTTCCATGATGTGCATATTCTTGCTCCTGTGCTCCCATTTTGGCGGTCTGAGGTGCGCAATAAAAAACCCGCCACCTGCAAAGACAGGGGCGGGTTTCCGAATTTAAAGCCGCGCGCGTCCGTGCTCCCATACCCGGGGAGTGAATGGATGGCTTCATGGCAGGTCTTCTGACTTACGAGTTCACGATCGGTGATCGACGAAGCGAAGCGGCCTT
Source organism: Geobacteraceae bacterium (assembly GCA_020201305.1). Lineage (GTDB taxonomy): Bacteria > Desulfobacterota > Desulfuromonadia > Desulfuromonadales > Desulfuromonadaceae > JAIVHC01. The sequence goes on along the minus strand of JAIVHC010000178.1, from coordinate 1,951 downwards.
CCCGGCGTGACAGGGCCAGTGGCATAAAATGTTCGCTTCAAACTCGCTTACAGCGGCGGGTCCGTGGGGGAATTCCACCCCTCTTCCCATCTCTCCGCAGATAACTACGGACAGGCCTTGCGGCACCGATGAAACATTTGAATGTGGTTTCCGCTTATAGATAATTGTTAGAAGAAAGTCAAGGGGGGTGGCAGTTTTGTTGCCCGGCAGCTGTGCAACAGGTCATAATGAGAATAGCGGCTGAAACTACTTTCTCCTATACATAACCCGTCAGGTTAGATATTATTACAGATTACGATTTTTCAGCAAACATAGATCGCGCAAAGTGTGGAGGCAGTGTGGACAAACCATTTCTTATAACTATGGGTGACCCCGCAGGCATCGGACCGGAGATTATTGTAAAAGCGCTGTTTTCCGGAGCGCTGGATAAATATGCCTCCAACCTGCTTGTTGGCGGAGATGTCGGGGTGCTGCGGCGTGCGGCGCGTTTAACCGGCTACAAAGCAGATGTAAAGCCCGGCATTGCTGAGGAGGTTGTTCTGAGATGTGGGGAAAGAACTCTGCGCGTACAACCTCTATCACGCCTTGATCTCGACGTTACCCCGTTCGGCCGTATCAGTCCCGCCAATGGACGAGCGATGCTGGATTACATAGAGTGGGCCTGCACCCTCTGTCAGGCCGAGTCCGCTGCGGGTATGATTACCGCGCCGATCCAGAAAGAGGCAATCCGCGCCGCCGGTTGCGAGTTCCCTGGGCATACCGAGCTGCTGGCGCAGCGCTGCGGAGTTGATAAGGTGGTGATGATGCTCGCCGGTCCAAAGCTGAAGGTATGTCTGGTAACCACCCATCTGGCCTTGAAGGAGGTCCCCGGAGTATTGACTCAGGCTGAAGTGGAGGCGACCCTGTGCGTTACCCATGCAGCCTTGCGCCGCTATTTCTGCCCTGATGCATCTCCACGGATTGCGGTGCTTGCTCTCAACCCTCACGCCGGGGAGGGAGGGATGTTCGGGGATGAAGAGGAGCGTATCATTGCCCCTGCCATTAAACAGGCACAGCAGGATGGAATTCAGGTCAGCGGTCCCCACAGCGCAGATACCCTGTTCCACTTTGCGGTACAGGGTGCATATGATGCGGTGGTATGCATGTACCATGACCAGGGTCTGATACCCTTGAAAATGCTCCACTTCGATGACGGAGTCAACGTCACTCTCGGGCTTCCCATCATCCGCACATCGGTGGATCACGGTACCGCTTACGATATCGCCGGGAGCGGGAGGGCCAATCCCAGCAGCCTCGTAGCTGCGATTGAGATGGCCGTGCATATGGATGCCCAACACAGGAAGGTTGATGCATGATAGATAAAATAATTGTAAAAGGTGCACGCGAACATAACCTGCAGAACGTAGATGTGGAGATTCCGCGGGATAAATTTGTGGTGATTACCGGGGTTTCGGGTTCGGGTAAATCCACCCTGGCGTTTGATACCATTTACGCCGAGGGGCAGCGGCGCTATGTGGAGAGTCTCTCCGCGTATGCGCGCCAGTTTCTGGAGCAGATGGAAAAGCCTGACGTGGACAGTATCGACGGGCTCTCGCCGGCGATCTCTATCGAGCAGAAAACCACCTCCAAGAATCCACGCTCCACTGTGGGGACCGTGACGGAGATTTACGACTATCTGCGTCTGCTCTTTGCACGCGTGGGGAAGATCTTCTGTCATCGGTGCGGACGCGAGATCGAACCCCAGAGTGTGCAGCAGATTGTGGATCAGGTTATGCAGCTACCGGAGCGCACCAAACTCCTGGTACTCGCGCCGCTGGTGCGCGAGCGCAAAGGGGAGTACAAACGCGAATTGAAACAGCTCCTGGCGGAAGGGTATGTGCGTGCGCGCATTGACGGAGAGATCTGTGAACTTGCGGAGGCCCCGGAGCTGGATAAAAACAAAAAGCACACC
>JAIVHC010000018.1 GCA_020201305.1 Geobacteraceae bacterium | reverse complement strand
GATCCTTTTTAAGATAAAACCCCCCGCCTACACCACGCTGGGATCCTATCAGGCCAGCCTTAACCAATGGTTGGAAGATCTTGGTGAGAAACGCAGGGGTGACCCCCTGTGTAGCACATATATCCTTTTTCAGGATGATCTCGCCGGGGGGGGACTTGGCCATATACAGCACTGCTCGGACCGCATATTCTGTAGCACGTGTGATTACCATGGATACTCCGTATAAGTAAGGGCGCCAATGATGGCACTGCTTTTATCCCGATTATATCCTGAACGCCCAAATCATGCGGAATCAGGATTTAATACAAGTGGTGACAGCCAAATGTAATAGTAAAAAGGTCGGATTTGCAAGCTTGTTCTATAAATAAAGGGAGAGGGAGACGGATGTCAAACAAATATTACTCTTTTAGTCTAAATCACTTCTTTGTTTTGTGTTTAAACAAAGTCAACTACGTTGTCTGAGCGCACTCCTACCGTCGGTCGCTTCGCTCCAAGCCCAACCGGATTACTCCATTTCGGTTCCCTGGTAACGGCTGTGGCCAGTTACTGTTTTGCTAAAAGTGAAGGCGGAACCTGGCAGATTCGCATGGAGGATCTGGATACGCCACGTAATATCCCCGGGGCCGCAGAAGCTATTTTACACCAGTTGGAATACCTCGGCCTGCATTGGGATGGAGCGGTGGTGTATCAGAGTTCGCGTCTTGAATTTTATGCCGCCACTCTCAAGTACCTTATTGACACGGAACGGGTATATCGTTGCATCTGTACCCGGCGCCAAATAAGAGCTGGAGCATTGCACCACGGACCCGCAGGGCCAGTATACTCGGGGCGCTGCCGCTTTATGCGATACAGCCCTGAGACGCGCGGCAGCTGGCGCATATTCGCAGAGCATACAGAGGTTATGTTTCAAGACCTGCTGTACGGACACCTGGAGCAGAATCTTGCCCATGATGTAGGCGATTACATTCTTAAACGCGCCGACGATATCTTTGCGTATCAGTTTGCTACCCCCCTGGATGATGCAGCACAGGGCATAACCCAGGTGATTCGAGGCGCAGACCTCCTCGATTCCACTCCGCGCCAGATATATCTACTGCGCACGTTGGATAAACAGGTTCCTGAATTCGGGCATATCCCTCTAGCTTTGGATCAGCAGGGAAATAAAATCAGTAAAAGTTCCCAGAGTCTACGCAGAATTGACGCGCAACATCCCCTCCCGTTCGGAACACCTGATCTTTTTAAGGTTTTGGAGTTTTTAGGCCAGGATCCACCTCAGGAGCTCCGCCAGTATAATCCTGTCGAGTTGGTTGAATGGGCGGTGGATAATTTTACCCCTGCAAAGCTTCCTCTGAACAACGCCGTAGTTAACTGTCACGCTCTCTAATAAAAAAGGCGAACCTGACGGTTCGCCTTTTTTATACTTGCTATGTAGGTGAATTACTTAGGCAGGGCCTTGAGGTATTCACGGTTAAGCTTGGCTATAAACTTGACGCTTACACCTTTAGGACAGCTAGCTTCACACTCATAGTGGTTGGAGCAGTTACCAAACCCGGCATTGAGCATGGCTTCGGTCATGCCATTAACACGCTCAGCAGCTTCGATCTTACCCTGGGGCAATGTAGCCAGCTGTGCAACCTTGGCACTGGTGAACAGCATCGCGCTGCCGTTAGGGCAGGCAGCGACACATGCGCCGCAACCGATACACTCGGCAGCGTCCATAGCATAATCGGCATCAGGTTTGGATATCAGGGTCTGGTTTGCTTCCCCAACTTCACCAGTGTAGGCGGACGTATACCCGCCAGACTCAATGATGTTATCCATGGCCGAGCGATCAACAGCCAGGTCCTTGATAATCGGGAATGCCGATGCACGCCAGGGCTCAAGGGTCAGAGTGTCGCCATCGCTGAACTGACGCATATGCAACTGACAGGCGGTAGTCTGTTCCTGGGGGCCATGAGGTTGCCCATTGACGACACAGCCACAGGTACCACAGATACCCTCGCGGCAGTCATTGTCAAATTCAATGGGATCCGTGCCCTTCTCGATGAGTTCCTCGTTAACTTCATCGAGCATTTCCAGGAAGGAGCTGTCGGGGCTGACATTCTTGGCCTCGTACTGCTCCAGTTTGCCCTTGTCTTCAGGGCCGTTTTGGCGCCATACGTAAAGTGTCAGATTCATTATTTGTAACTCCTAACTGCAAGTTTTACATTTTCAAATTTGAGTGGCTCCTTGTGCAGCTCCGGCGCCTTACCTTCGCCTTTGTATTCCCATGCTGCAACATAGGTGAAGTTCTCGTCATCACGCATCGCTTCACCGTCTTCGGTCTGGTGTTCGGTACGGAAGTGGCCACCACAGGACTCTTCACGATGGAGGGCATCAGTAGTCATAACCTCTGCAAACTCGAGGAAATCTGCGATGCGGCCGGCATCTTCCAGCTGGCCGTTGCGCCCGCTGGAATCACCTGTAACATTGACATTCTGCCAGAACTCTTCGCGCAGGGCAGGGATCGCTTCAAGTGCCTTCGTGAGGCTCTCCTTGCTGCGCGCCATACCCACGTTCTCCCACATGATTTTACCCAGCTCGCGGTGGAAGGAACTTACAGAGCGCTTGCCTTTGACATTCAGAATCTTGTCAATACGCGCCTGAACATCTTCGCGGGACTTGGCAAACTCCGGATGCTCATCGGTAACTTCGCCCGGCTTCACGCCCGCAAGGTAATTACTGATGGTGTTGGGGATTGCAAAGTAACCATCTGCGAGACCCTGCATGAGTGCAGATGCGCCTAGGCGGTTCGCACCGTGGACAGAGAAGTTTGCCTCGCCGATAGCAAACAGGCCCGGCACGTTAGTCATGCAGTTGTAATCTACCCACAGACCGCCCATGGAGTAGTGAGGTGCGGGATAGATGCGCATGGGCTGTTTGTAGGCGTTTTCATCGGTGATCTTCTCGTACATGTCGAAAAGGTTACCGTAGCGCTCGCGAATGGTGTCTTCACCCACGCGTTCGATCGCACTCTGATAGTCGAGGTAAACGCCGCGCTTACCCGGACCCACACCGCGACCTTCATCACAAACTTCTTTAGCCGCACGTGAAGCAATGTCACGCGGAGCCAGGTTACCAAAGGAGGGATACTTACGCTCCAGGTAGTAATCGCGATCATCTTCCGGGATATCCCCGGGCGCTTTTTCGCAGTCTTCCTTGCGCTTCGGTACCCAGCAACGTCCATCGTTACGCAGGGACTCGGACATCAGCGTCAGTTTGGACTGGTGCTCTCCACTCTGCGGAATACAAGTCGGATGGATCTGGGTATAGCAGGGGTTCGCCATGAAAGCACCTTTTTTGGTGGCTTTCCACGCTGCGGTAACGCTGCAGCCCATGGCGTTGGTTGAAAGGTAGAATACGTTTACGTAACCACCGGTTGCAAGGACTACCGCATCAGCCCAGGAGGACTTGATCTCACCGGTAGTAAGGTCACGGTAGGTAATACCCTTGGCAACACCGTCAACCACTACGAGGTCGAGCATTTCAGTGCGGGGCTTCAGCTTTACTGTGCCGGCTTTTACCTGGCGCGCCAACGCCTGATAGGCCCCGAGGAGAAGCTGCTGCCCGGTCTGACCGCGAGCATAGAAGGTACGGGATACCTGCGCCCCACCGAAAGAACGGTTGGCGAGCAGACCACTGTACTCACGCGCGAAAGGTACGCCCTGCGCTACACACTGATCGATAATGTTGTTGGACACCTGTGCCAGACGCCATACGTCGGCCTCACGTGCACGAAAGTCGCCGCCCTTGATGGTGTCGTAGAAAAGGCGGAATACACTGTCACCATCATTATGGTAGTTCTTGGCCGCGTTGATACCGCCCTGTGCGGCGATACTGTGCGCACGGCGGGAACTGTCCTGATAACAGTAAGCTTCCACGTTGTAGCCCAGCTCACCCAAAGTTGCAGCGCCGGCGCCGCCGGCGAGGCCGGTACCAACCATGATAACTTTGAATTTACGCTTGTTTGCGGGATTCACCAGCTTCATATTGAAGCAATGATTATCCCAGGATTTTTCAATTGGTCCGGTTGGACATTTTCCATCTAAAATCACGATGTACCCTCCTAAACGTTAATCAGGCCCAGAAGTATGGACACCGGTATAGAGATAAAGCCAGCAAAAATAACAACAGCAGCAGCGCGACCAACCTTTTCCATTACCGGAAGAGAGTTGGCACCCAGCCAGCCCAGGGTCTGAAACAGACTCTGTACACCGTGGCTCAGATGCAGCAACAGCGTTACCATAGCACCGACATAAACCAGACTGATAAAGAACTTCTGGAAACTGAGCACCATCATAGTAAACACGTCAGCCCGTCCCAGAGCATCCGGAGCAAGAGCGCCCACGGAGATCTCAGGATTGGTTACGTGCATTGTGAAATGCAACAGGTGATAAAGCAAAAACGCAAGAATAATCAGACCCGTGTAGATCATGGTCCGGGCACCGAAAGAGGTGCGCAGGTTTTTCTTTTCGTTGTACTCAATTTCACGTGCGGCACGATTCTCTAAAGTAAGTTGAATACCGAAGAAGATGTGCAGGGCAAAGAGACCGAGCAATACCAGGCGGAAGATCCATACAACCGGACCCAGGGCGTGGAGATGCTCTGCATAAGAATTAATACCATCAGCGCCCATAAACACTGATGAGTTCCCAAGCAGGTGGACAACGACAAACAGGAACAGGAACAGCCCCGTCACTGCCATCACAAGCTTTCTTCCAACAGAGTTTTGTAGCATTTGCATAGTTTTACCTATCCTTCAATTGATTAGTTATGAACACAGGCATTAGCTTTGCTGCACCTGTATTCCTGACTCTGTACCGCCATTCACGTCAAGAAGCGGGAATGTGTCTCTCGGTGGTGGCGACCTCCAATTAACATATTTCAGCAACATAATACCCCCCTTTATAATACGCATATAGAACATAACACCCGCACTACGGTATATTGCATGACACAACACTGCCATCAGGCGGGATCAAATATTGCGATCCATTCTAAACACCGTTTTACAAAATTGCAAAAGAAATTGTATACAATATCTGCTAATGCAGCCTGCCACAGGTGCGGCCTCAACTCAAGAGCTGACGCGGGGCAAACTCTGATCTTCAGGTTCTTGTGTCGGCGTCTATCCACCCCTGCAATACATATCCGGCCATCATGTACCCGAATAGAGGGGGAATATAGGAGGTTGTGCCGAGAGGCACCTTGCTCCAGTCTGAGCCTGTTCTACGTTCGGTGGATGAATGGGGGAGAGGATGAAACGCTTCGGTGGAGTAGACCACTGGCAGTGCTGTATGAACATCGCGGCGGCGCAGCTCTTTGCGCACAATGCGCGCCATCCGGCAAATGCGGGTAGAAAAAATATCCGCTATCTGGATCTGGGTGGGATCGATCTTGTTCGCCGCCCCCATGGAGGAAATAAGGGGGATGGCGGCAGTGCTGCAACGCTCAATAAGGTCGAGTTTTGCGCTGATGCTATCAATGCAGTCAAACACGTAATCCACCGGAGGTGAAAGGAGCTGTGCAGAGGTTTCTGCTGTGTAACTCAGCTGCAAGGCGGTTATGTGCAACTCGGGATTTATCGCTTTGCAACGGCGTGCGGCTACCTCAACCTTAGGTACGCCAATCTCCGGTTGTAGCGCATACAACTGGCGATTGATATTACCTGGCGCAATGCTGTCCGGATCAACCACGGTTATGCGCCCGATCCCGCCACGCACCAGCGCCTCTGCCACATGACTGCCCACGCCCCCGATGCCCAGAACCAGAGCGTGGCGGGTACGCATCCGTTCTACATGCCGCGCTCCGGCAAGTAGATACAGACGTTCAAAAACCTCGTTGTGCGTGACTGTCATCGGCATAAGCATTATATCCCCTTGCATGGCTCTTCGCATGGGTCAGGATCGAGACGGAGTAATTCACAGCTGTTGTGCCACACCTGGCGGCGCACCTGCTCAGGGCTGATGGCGTACAGTTCTGCCAAGCGGTGCGCAATGAATGCAAGCACCCTGGTACGCTCCGTCGAACTGGCATATCCTTCCATCCCTCCTTGTGCATCGGTTTCGAGGACCAGATGTTCGAGCGCAAGATGGCGCAAGGCCTGGGGGAGTTTGCGCGCATTTTTGCGCAGGAGCAAGGGGCCTATCCCCAGGTAAAAACCCAGACGGCTAAATGCGTTGCCGATATTGGCACCGGCACTGAACCCATGCACCACTCCGCCGACACGCTCGGCTTTCTCGTCCTTCAATATGCGTAAAACGTCAGAATATCCCTTAGACACATGAAGAATAAGGGGCTTGTCGAATTCAAGTGCCATGCGGATCTGCGCGCGCAACACCTGTTCCTGCACCTGCATATTTATTCCTGCTGCGGGGTCGAGCCCGACCTCACCGACGCCAAGAACTTCCGGCCTGGCAAGAAGTGTTTCAAGGCGCGCAGCGCAGGAAGAATCCCACTGGTCAGCATACCAGGGATGCAGTCCCAGGGCGCCGAAGCGTTTTCGTGCCGCATCAAGTTGCGGCAGCAGTTGCTCCCAGTGGCGCACCTGGGCAGTGGCTATCAGTTCATACATTCCGGGTTGCGCAGGAGGGGCTCCCTCTATTGACAAACCACAGTGGCAGTGGATGTCAAACAGCGGGGGTGGTGCGGCTGAAACCTCAACTGAAACGGAGTCTTCTATGGGGCTGAGATCCGTGCCGCCGGCTTCGTGGGATGATTGATTGTGCCCCACATCATGCATCAGTAACTGTAGCGCACACCAGCGTATACGTTGGTGTTGTCCTCAAACTGGCCGAAAAAGGTGTGCGCATCACGCCCGGAAAAGATATTCGCTCCGGCAAAAACCTTCAATTCATCAGTGGCTTTGTACTCCACCAACGGACGCAGATACATATCCGCATCCGACGGAGACCAGTAGGTAAACAGTGACAGGGTCAGATTCTGATTCATGGCCAGCTGCGTAAGGCGCAGGGTGAGCACATGGCGATCCTGGTCGCGTTGGGGCTGGGTTGCGGGGAGGGAACGTTCGTAGGCGCTGTAATCCTGCATATACTCCAGATAGTACTGGAGTGCGGCAGAGAGGTTGCGCCTGAGTTCCTGCTCATAGCCGAGCAGAAGGCGGTATTCACTGTTAGGGATAAGGGGATCATCGCCGCCACGATCGTCAAAGGAATCGTAGTAGCCCGCCTCGGCATGGAACAGGCCGGGCGTCATCCGCAAACCAGCTACGCCGTTGCTCCACCTGCAGAGGATCATCGGCGCCGGCACGGCGCCCGAGCATAGGATTGTAGTAGGAGATACGTTCCCCGCTGATATAGCGGTCGTGCTCAAACCCCGGCATATACGCGACATCGACATTGACCCAGGAGAAAAACATGCTCGCAAACACCGCATCGGATGGCGCTTTGAGGTATTCCTCATCCCGACCGCTGAAAAATGACTGCCAGTCCTTGGGAAACATGTCGTTGATGAAAAGCAGATCCCCGGTGCCCCAGGTCAGGATCTGACGTCCGATTTTTACATCCATGAAATCAAGGGGAGTAACCAGAGCATTGGCTTCACGCAGATCCAGAATTCCGTAACCGCGCTCAAAATCCTGCTCATACTCTCCCGCGGCTTCGTCCCATACGGCATCGGCACGCAGTTTCCACAGTGCCACCGGGCCGTAGTGGGTTACATCCAACTGCGCGCGGGCTTCGTTCAGAATCGCGTCGCGTTGGTGGGGGTCATCCTGAAGACGCATGCCGGAGCGCAGATCCACAAATCCATGCACCCCAAGACTCAAAGCCACACGGGGTGTCAGCACCAGGATGGATGCTAACACTCCGGCAAGCATCCACAGGCCGTAGCGTACATGGCAGGTCTTAGGCGCGAACTGCATCACTTCATCACCTCACGCGGGGGACGCCGCAAGAATCGCTCAGTAAAAATGCGGCTGCTAAGACCGATATTGTATTCAACATTCGAAAAGGTATTGGTAGTCACACTCTTGCGCTGCAGATCTTCAGCTTTAGACTCCATCACGGTGGGGATCCCCTGAATGGTTTCAACAGATTCCGCACTCACACGGCGATAAAGATTATCGCTGTGATCATAGTATAGCGCTTTTGTGGGGAGAAATGTCTCCGCATCAATATGGACAACATAGCGGGAAAATTCCACCGCAGCGGGATCTTTGGGGGTATTTTCAATCACATACGCGGAATCAGAGCTCTCAAGCAGAACATGCTCATCCAAAGCCGGGCTGCGCCCGGAAACATCCTCATAGAGAAAATCGGAGCCCACAAAGCTGGTGCGTTTGTCCCCGGGTGCAATGCGTTTCTTCAGATTCAGAGCCGGGAGCCACAGCCAGCGGTCGTCATCGCCATCCGGGTTCTTCCACACCAGATATGCCATCTGATTCACATCGGCCGGGGCCCTGAAGTAAGCGTAGAACTTCTGTTTCCCCTCCCCTTCGTTTTTGCGCAGCAGGGTGAATTTACGCTCCCGCGTCACTCCGTCGCCCGATTTTATCTGCATATGTACATCCGCACGCCCGTCATCTCCGGCATAGTAGGAGACCTGGTTGGCGCGTTCGACAATCTCATCCGCACTGAGTTCGGTCCGGGCATGGGCACCCACGGAAAAAACCAGCACAATGACAGCCACAAGAAGATATTGCCTTGATGTAATATGTAAATTCATTTTCCCCTCCATTAAGTTGAACGATTACGTTCAGGCGTAAAAACCCAGCGCTGTACGCGGGTGAGCAGGGCACAGAGTACCAGCAACGAAGCGAGCCATGAAAGGATCATTATAGTAGCGAGGAAAAAGCCTACCGTCTGGTAAGGCACCAGGGGTGCAAGCAACAACGGGGTAAAGCCCACTGCCACGATTATGGCGTTACGCGTTATGGCCATGGCCGGTTCCTTGAACATTGCCGCACAGGTTTGGCGCCAGTCTCCGAGTTCGCGCTGTTTCTCGCGTGCACGTTGCAGAAAATGGATGGCAAAGTCAACGCTGAGTCCCAGGGTCAGAGATGATAGCACCGCTACCGGCATATCGTAGTCCTTGCCTACGAGACCGATAATGCCGTAGATGGTGACAATGGTAACAGAGAGTGGCACCATCGCAAGCAGACCCCAGACGGGAGAACGGAACAGCAACGCCATCATCACCAGAACCACGATAAAACTTCCCCCCAGGGAGGAGAGCATCCCGCGTACCATTTTATCCTGCCATACCACATTCAGATAGGTAAGCCCGGCCCACTTCGCTTTCAACTCCAGTGGAGGCGGGTTCTCCTGCATATAGTTCTCAACGGCGGCAACAACCTGTTCCATATCCTTATTGTCGCCGCTTTTGAGCTGAACCCACATGTTGGCTTCGGCATAATCGCGCGTAACCATGTGGAAGAGACTGTCTTTCTTTTTCATCCCTTCGAGTTGGACATATATCTGCCCGGCCGCTGACGCGGACTCCGGCACGGCGTAGTTTGCCTCATTACGCTCCCGATAGGTTTGTCGCTCTGCCTCGGGGGCATCGGCCGGGGGGGCCACATAGCGTAATTCATACGCGGTTTTTTTCAGCGCATCAACCACGGAGGTTACCTTACCCACCTGCGCAGTGCTGTTGAGATGTTGTTGGAGCCCCTCAATGTAGCGCAACACCCGGGGCTGTTTGAATGGTGGTGCGGTAAGCTCTGCCTGCAGATGGAGAACAAGGTCGGCAAAGGATTTGTCGAGCCGCGCATAACATAAATCCAGCGCGGCATCCATCAGCGCCGCCCCTTCGAGTTGCGCAGAGGATTGCAGTTCTTCAAGGAGTATTCCGCGCTCATCGGCTACCTCAGCGCCCAGGTCTTCGAGTTGCGCTTTAAGATCTCCAACGGTGAGTCCCTCCACTTCCATGTAATTGATCTCATCCGCTAACATACCCCAACCGGAGCTTATCTGCTTATCCAGCTCTTCTGCTTTACGCATGAGTTGATAAAAGCACTTGTCCAGATTGCAGCCCTGCACACTCTGTTGCGCTGCGCTGACCTTTTCCAACGTGGAAATAAAGCTTCGGGTCGCGGCGGGAAAGTCACGCGCAAATTTCTCCTGCACCCGGTTTTCAATAATTTCCGCTTTATCGCTGCAGCTACATCTGCCTGCAGGGCGCTTCTCGCTGAAGGTCAGATATGCGGTATAGGTGCCGCCAAAATGTTCATTTAGTACTCGATCGGCGACCCGAATCCGATGTTCAGGTTCAAACCATTTTACCGGATTGTCGTTTACCTGTATGCGGCTGATACCGTAGGCAGATACAAGCATCACTGCCACCACCACGAGCAGAACCCTGCCACTGGCATTGAAACCTATCCGTCCCAGGCGGCGCAGAAACCTCGCCAGGGGTGTATTCTCCGCATGCTCTAGTTCCGGCATCTTCATACGTTGCGGATTGAGGAACAGCATAATATACGCAGGGATCAGTACCATGCTCAGCAGCCACGCGAGCCCCACCCCGAACGCGACATGGAGGCCGAACACCTGCACCGGAGGGATGGGGGTAAACGCCAACGAGGCAAACCCGGCCATGGTGGTGAGAGAGGTATACAGCATAGGTTTAAACAGATGGGCAAGTACGTGCCTGATGCTTTGTGCCTTGTCTTTAAAGCGTGGGTACACATCGTAGAACTCACTCAAGATGTGCACCGAATCCGCCACCGCAATAGGCATGAGGAAGATCGCAATCATGCTGCTCATGATATGGACGTCGTAGCCCAGACCGATCAGCAGCCCCATGGTAACCACCACGCTCACAA
>JAIVHC010000124.1 GCA_020201305.1 Geobacteraceae bacterium | reverse complement strand
AAACAGATCCTGCATGCTTCGACTGTGACCGATAATACCGTGGAAGTCCTCACTCCCGAGCACCTCTCGGAAACGCTGGACATCCCTGCGCAGACGACGTGTTTCAAGACTGCGCTCTACGCAAAGGATAAGATGATCCAGATCCACCGGTTTGGTTATAAAATCGTCTGCCCCCTGTTTAATGGCCTCCACCGCCTGGGATACCGTGCCGAATGCGGTCATTATGATAAACCCCGGAGGCATGGTCCGGCGCTGTGCCTGCTGCAGGAGCCACAAACCGTCTTCGCCAGGCAGACGCAGATCACTCACCACGAGCGAAAAATCCCCCTGTTCGAGTAACTGCAACGCCTCCCCGGCATCGGCACAACTACAGACCTCGAGCCCGGCATCGGCTAACTCCTCCTGCAGGAGTTTACGCAGGGAGTCATCATCTTCTACCAGCAGAATTTTTTCCGTTTCCGTTTGCATAGTGTTTTTCCCCTTAAATGTGCCACGATATGCTTTAACCTGTTATGGGCTGCAACTCTCCCTGTATCACTCTTATTATTCCGCAACAGGTATCAGCAGGGTAAACAGGGCCCCGCCGAGTTCTGAGGTGCCAATCATCAGGCTACCCGCGTGATCCACTGCTGCTGCCTGGGCTACGGCAAGTCCGAGTCCGGTTCCTTCTCCGACCCCCTTGGTGGTAAAAAAGGGCTCAAACAAGCGGCTGCGAATCTCCGGCGCAATTCCGGGGCCCCTGTCTCCAACATAAAAACCCACCATGGGCGTATTGTCTTCATGCACTTCGAACCAGCCGTATTCCACAACGCCCCCGGGGCCTGCCGCCTGTACTGCATTGCGTAACAGATTCGTCAGAGCCTGTTCAATCCGTATCGGATCCACTTCGAGGGTCAGAGCGCATTGCCTGGCTTCTTTCGTACAGGTACATCGGATTTCCACATTATCCGCCCCGGGTATCTGTTTCAGCTGTGTCACTGCTGTATGCATGATTTCATGCGCCTCCAGAGTACGCTTGCGCAGCGGATTCTGGCGCCCGAAATCGAGAAGCTGGCGCACAATCCGTTCCGTACGCCCTACCGCATTCAGAATCTCTTCCAGCTCATCCTGGGCATTTGCAGACAATTCATCCTGACGTTTGCGCAGCATCCGTTGTGCCTTCCCGGATACAACGCTTAAGGGGGTACCAAGTTCATGAGCCACCCCGGCAGCCAGCTGACCGATGGCTGCCATTTTCTGCGACTGTTGCAATTCTATTTCGAGCTGTGCCTGTTCTTCGCGCTGGCGGGACAGCTCTTTCTCTGAGCGTTCCAGACTGTTGAGCATAGCATTCATCCCCTCTGCAAGCTGGCGGATTTCACGTGGACCAGTCACATCCGCACGATGGCGACGCTCGCCGCGTTCGATGCGGGCCATGCTCCGTACCAGACGGGTAAAATTACGCCCCAGCACCTGATAGAGCCCGAACACCAGAGAGCCCAACAACAACAAGGATAATAATCCCAGAAACACCAGAGTATGCTGACGCACCGTCTCAATATAATCGCGAAAATCGCGCCCCTCACGCGTAAGCTGTAACAGGCCGATATTGCGCCCGGCGAGATCGGTCAAAGGGACAAAGTAGGAATACACGCATATACGTAGGCGCCATACACGCGCTTGAAGCGAAACAGAGAATCCAGTGCCTGCTGCACGCTCCCCTCGCGTTCCTGCTCCAGAGAATACTCGAGTGGCCCACGAATGGTACGCGCGATCAGTTCCAGATCCTCCTGCATCCGACGCTCTGTTTCCAACTCCAGGTAGTGGAGGCTGTAATACCCTGCTCCGCCAAGTATGGCGATGAGGGGGAAAAACAAAAACACCACCAACGACACACGCAGGCTCAGACCCTCGAAGAATATTTTTTTCCACATATATCTACGCCCAATACTTTAGCAAAAAAAGACATGTTTCATATTTGCACAATATTGTCGCACTCGCAAATAATTCTGCGTACCTCATTCACTTCATATTATCTCAACAATATCAGCTATTTATACTTTTTTCAGCTTTATCTCTTTTTCTGGCACGCCCCTTGTAATAGTCCATGAACAACGAAAACGCAAGAGCGCTTTGTGGCAACGCAGCGCTCGCTGACAGTCCCAGTGAAGATTTCCGGTTTCAGAGCAGAATTATACTGCCGGAGGTTTTCGCGCTAACCCTCTATTTGTAAGGAGAACACTATGTACGCAAAGCACACAAAATTTATCGCGGTTACCCTCACCATGCTCTTTGCTCTGCTTTCCGGCTTTGTAGGCACTGGTTTCGCCCAGCCCGATTATGCACAGGATCAGGCTTCCATGCAGGGAGCTGAAGAGATGGAGATTACTGATTCCAAACTCGATGAACGACAAGATGATTTCTGTAGTAGACAATTCAGATATTGACGTAGAAACCTATAACTACATCGCCAACCAGATGAACGTGGATGAAGAACTGCGCAACAAGGTCCAATCCATGTTATAAGCCGAACCCGCATCCCCCGATTCCACCAGGGTCGGGGGATGCGTCTCCTCCCCGCCCCCTTACTCGTACGCAATTCAATACAAATCACCCCGACGCTCCATGGGTAAAGTAAGTACCCCCCCCGGTCAAACCGAGTGCTTTAGCGATTGTTAGCTCCTCAAAGGGGCTTTAACGCAATCTTCAAAATCAAAAACACTTCTTGCCGTCATTCCCGCGCAGGCGGGAATCCAGAGATCTTATTGCCATACCAAGCGCTTCTGGACTCCCGCCTGCGCGGGAGTGACGTAAAAGGAAGATTGTCGCAATATTCCCGGAACCGTCAAACTTTTTGGGTCCCCCAGCAAAGCTGGGGGATTACTCTTTGTATTAAAATCAGCCCGATGATTGCTAAACAGCAAAACTCCCCGTATTATAAGGAAAAGATATTTCGCAATGCCGGGGGGTTGATCTCGCCCTGAAACGCCCGCACACAAGGAACACATAAGATGCAAAAGATCTTTATACCGGAAAACGAGATCGAACTCGTGATGGTAAAGGGGCTGCTTGAGGCCGCGCAGATCCCGTTTCATGTCCAGAATGAGCATTTTGGCGGGCTGTATATCGGACCCCAGATTCAGCTTTTCAACCAGAGGGCAATTATGGTGCCGCCTGAATATGTCGCGCACAGTAAAGAGATCATCGCTGATTACATAGAAAACCAACAGCAGCCAGAGGCTGAACCCGCTCCTGAAGCTGAAAAAGTTTCCATACGCGAAAAATTGCGTCTGCTTGCCGAAGCCCTTATCTTCTGCTGGATCGTACCGCGCAAACGCAGACACCGCTCGGGGGAAACGTCTCCGCGCAATGATGCTGAAGACACTGGCACATCCGCGGATGGTGAGGGCACCGCTCCAGAACGCAAAGGGAACGAGGAGAGCTGAAGATGGGAACCAATATTGATACGCTGATAAGCGAGGCGCAACAATTGCCGCAAATTCCGGTAGCAGCTATCAATGCCTACCATCAGCATATCCCCGAGATGTGCGCTGCAGTGGATTATGCCCTGAGCGAACGCCCGGACATATACACCCTGATCGGCAACAATCCGCTGGAGGTGATGTACGAGAATCACAAACACCACGCCGCGTTCATGACTTCGGTATTCAGCAGCTGCAATTACGAGCTTCTGGCACGTACCCTGCCGTGGGTATATCAGGTGTACAGCAGTAAAAAATTTCTTTTCGATTACTTTCCCCTTGAACTCAGAGCCTGGATCATGGCGGTGCAAGACGCGCTCTCCCCGGAAGCAGCGGAAAAGATCTGCGCGGTATACACCTGGATGCTGCAGCAGCATGATAAAGTAGTTAAATTGGCATGCAGTGCCGATGCTCAGGAACATCTCGCTTCATCCATCGTCGGGCGCGTCCTTGCCCAGGTAAGCATGGTAGAGATCATTGGCCCTCCTCTACAAAGCCGGGCGCTGGTAAGTGCTGCACCGGGCGAATTCCACGAAATCGGCGCATGGATGGTCTCCGACATTCTGGAACAGGATGGTTGGCAGGTGCGTTACCTGGGAGCCAATACCCCCACAGCGGATCTGATAAAGATGCTCAAAAGCTTTCGACCGCATATACTTGCCCTCTCCGTCACTATGCCGTTTAATCTGCATAAGACCAAAGAGGCCATTGAACAGATAAAGGCTGAAACTGAGTTAAAAGATCTCTTTATCATCGTGGGCGGCAATGCCTTCAGCCAGAGTAAAGATCTGTGGCGCAGCTGCGGCGCTGACGCCTGGGCGGCCAACATCCACGATTTACACAGCATAACTACAAGGTTCAAATCAGCATGAGTATTTCGTCTGAATTTATGCGCGCCAACGCCGGACATCTGGCGCACTTCTTCGAGCACACCGGGATGCTTTCAGTTGTGCGTGTGGATGATAATCTGCGTATAATTGGATACAACGCGTGTTGCGAACGCAATATCTGGCAGGGGCGCGATGTTTCCGGTGTGTACCTCCCCGAACTTCTCGCACCTGAAAGCAGGGAAGTGCTGCCCTTGGCGCAGGATACAGACGCCATCAACGCATGGCTCAATTTCGCCCCCGAAGGGGCACAGGCGGTACGGGTCAATGTCTGCATTCTCCGCACCAAGCCCGAAGGCTACATGCTCCTGGGTGGAGAGCTCCTCCTTTCAAGCACCGAAGCGCTGGAGAAAATGACCCTGATGTCCAATGAACTCGCGAATATGGCGCGGGATCTGAGGCGCAAAAACACCGAGTTACAACAGGCACAGGCACAGATAAAAACCCTGGAGGGGATCATCCCCATCTGCATGCACTGCAAAGAGATACGTGACGATGAAGGCTACTGGGTTCAGCTGGAGAAATACATCTCTGAACATTCTGATGCCCAGTTGAGCCACGGCATTTGTGATAAATGTCTGGAACAGCACTATCC
>JAIVHC010000123.1 GCA_020201305.1 Geobacteraceae bacterium | reverse complement strand
CATATGCATGTGCGCACTGGGGATTTCTTCGAAAGCGATTTCCACATCCTCATGACAAGTAAAGCATATCGCAGGGACATCGTCGCCTAACAAAGACAAGGGTTTGACTCCGGGGGCATGCGGTGCATGACATCGGGTACAATTATCCAGGGCATAGTGTTCATGGGCCGAAGGCGCATGGCATCCGGCACATTCAGGAATGACCACCTGCGCCGCCGGAGGATGACCTTCATGGCAATCAAAACACCCCAGGGCGGTACGGTGTGCGCCACCCTTTTCAGCTATCTGTACCGCAGGGTCGACGTGACACTTGATGCAATCCGAGTCTTCAAGGGGAACCTCTACGATCTCCGCCTTGGCCGGCTCCACACACATTAGCAACACAGTGACCAGACCAATACAGGTTCCAGCCCAAAATTTAAACACATCAGTTGTCATGGCATATCCCGTGGCGCTAACGCCGTTCGCACCTGGATTTATTGAATAACACGGCTCCGGCTAACCCGAAGGATAAGCCGGAGCCGACGGTCTGGTTAACAGCTAACACGAACTACTCGGCCAATGCGTGTGGATCGACATGGCAGTCCACGCAATTGGGGAATTTGGCATGCATGGTTTCACCGTGAGGTGTTGCACCATGACAATCGGCACAGGCTGTGATCTGCTTATGCTCACCCGCATGGCAATATGCACAGTTCAATCCGGAGTGCATCTTGCTGGAGTTCTTCAGATCCTGCGCCACTCCGCCATGACAGGATGCACACAGCACAGAGTCCAGATCATCCGCATAGGTAACCTCAACCGGGCTGTGGGCCCTATGGCATTTGGTACAATCAGCAACCACCATCTCATCGGAATGACCGGAATGGCAGTCGAGGCAGTTCAGGTAGTCACCTTCGCCCAGACCATGCCCCATGTGACATGCATTACAGTCCATCTCGGCATGCATACTCGGATGTGCTTCCATCTCCTTACCCTGTGCCGGGTGGCAACTCAAACATGCGGGCTTGACATTGCTCTGGGAGGAGAAATCGATATCCAGGGGATGATGCGGGTAGTGACATGCAACGCAATTCTCCAGGGTGTAGTGGTCACTGTCTCCCGGGTCATGACACAGCGCACAGGAGGGAATAACATTCTCCCCCATAGGCGGATGCTCAAAATGACAATCCTGGCACCCCATATATGCATGCGCAGCACCATGGGCGTCAACGTCTTTAACTGCATCAATGTGGCACTTGACACAGTCATCATTGCTGAGTGAGACCATATCCACCGCGCCGGCATTCGTCACCATTGCCAACGCCAGAAAAAGGCTCACAGGCAGGAGATATTTCATGATTTTTTTATCCTCCTAAACAATTAAATTGAAATTGCACACCCGCACAGCTAACCAGGCGCACGCTGATAATTACATATGTGCGAAATCAGGCTGCCGGAGGTGCTATAAATGCATAAGCGTGGCAGTACCGCCGAATCCTGTAGATACTTCGCAGCATCGCTATGTAAACAGAATCTGCACCAGAGGTCAAGATTTCCCTTCCTGTAAAACTGTGTTTTAATCACCCCGTACGTCTCTTTTACATAGCACCACACCGGGCATACACGCATCCTGTTTCAATCACCTGTGGCCTCCCTGAGACCGGGCCCTTCCGGTTTGGCTGTCGACAAGCACCGGAAAAGGCGCTAGCATTGGGGCGCTGAATCGGACAAATAAACCTTTAGAGATGATATTCACCCATCTTGAATCACGTTGGAGAACTACCATGATCAATCCGGAAGCGCGTAAATACATCTGAAATTATGACAGACACAGACCGAAAAATGTTTTATAGTGCGCGATTTGAGACTGAATCACATACATCAGGCAGTAGTGATATTACATCCGTGTACGTATTCAATGAGCGTTGCGTTTCAGTCCAGGCAGGAGAGCGTTGTGTCGCAGGAAAAGAACCAGAACAAAGAACATACACAGGAACAGGAAGATAAACGCAGCAAAAGTCCCTCCACCCTTAAGGGCATAGCTACCCTCTTTGAGCGCGAAGAGCTCAAGGATCTGTTTATCAAATACCTGATTCTTATCGGGGTAATCGAAGGGTTCATCTTCTTCGTCAGCTTTATCAGCCAACTGGGTCCGGAAAATGTTCCGTTCCCATGGAAATCGTTTTTCTTCGCTGCCTTTATTGTCCCCTTGACTATAACCTTTCTCCTCGGGATCATTGTGCTGGGGTTCGATCGCTATCTGTATGGGCATCATCCTGAGGGTAGCGAAAGCGAAAGGCGCCATCTCTCTGTAGCAGAACAGCAGAGCCGGATCCAGAAATTCCACGCAGTGATCTATGTCATCCGCCAGATCCCGTTTCTCCTCGGTCTGTTGCTCCTCGTGATTCTCGCTGCGGTGGGTTACAAACTCGATGAAATTCTGGCAGTGGTTGGCCATATCGGTGAAGAGACCGTTTTCTACGTGTCTATAGCCCTTGCCGTGATACTGGGTGCAGCACTTATAATGGGGCTGATCTGGATGTTCATGAGCTACAACCTGCGCAAAAAGAGTATGGAATACCAGTATCAGTACAAAAAGGATGTGGTTGAACATACCGGCATGATCATCTTTGATGACGAACGCATTATGGATAAAGAGGGAAGAATTCTGAACGACAACCGTCAGCGTCAGCTTCCCCCGGGCGATACTGATGCAGACGACACCCTTCTGATCGACAACGATGAGCGCGAATGACCACTCCATAAGTTAGAAATCGCATACATCCCGGAACATCCAACCCCCGCTTGCGGGGGTTTTTTGTTTCGCCCCATTTTGAGGAGCTTCTATGCACGCAACCGCCACTCGCCCTGCCCCACAGACTATCCGGCGCGCTGCCTATACGCCACCGCCTTGGCTGGTCGAGCATGTGACCCTGGACATTGATCTCGACCCTGAATGCACCACCGTTCACAGCACCCTGGAGCTCAAACGCAACCCGGGCACACCCCCGACAGCTGCACTGCACCTGAATGGGCACGATCTGCCCCTGGAGCAAATCAAATGCAACGGCGCCATCCTTACGCCTGACACGTATACCCACGATGGTAGCGGGGTGCACATCCGCGATCTCCCCGCAGCTTGCACCCTGGAGCTGCACACCCGCATAATCCCGAGTGCCAACACCGCCCTCGAAGGTCTGTACCTCTCTGCGGGGATACTCTGCACTCAATGTGAAGCTGAGGGTTTTCGGCGCATAACCTTCTTCCCCGACCGTCCCGATGTCATGGCACGCTACCGCGTCACCCTGCGTGCAGAGTGTGAACGCTTCCCTCTGCTTCTGAGCAACGGCAATCTCGCAGCTGCAGGGGAACTCGAAGGAGGACGCCACTTCGCCACCTGGGAGGACCCCTTTCCGAAGCCAGCATACTTGTTTGCCCTGGTAGCAGGAGATCTGCACTGTCATACACACACCTACCGTACCCGATCTGGGCGCGATATTCTGCTGCAGATATACGTAGAGCACCGCAACGCGGATAAATGTGAGTACGCCATGCACTCCCTGCGCAAGGCAATGGAGTGGGATGAAAGGCGGTTTGGCCTCGAATGTGACCTGGAACGCTACATGGTTGTGGCGGTGGATGAC
>JAIVHC010000294.1 GCA_020201305.1 Geobacteraceae bacterium | reverse complement strand
CTCTGGTACTTAACCGCCACGATCCCCACGCCCTTGCCTTCCTCGAGTATGCGCTGCAGGAGCTGCATTGGAATGACCATCAGGGCATGCTCGCAGGGATATGCGATCTGGCGCCGCCACCTGAATTAGCTTCAGATGCAGAGTGCTATGGGAGCTTGTTTCTCCTTCTGCATAAAGATGCACCGCGGGTATATGGGGATATCGAATGCACCGCCGATGGTATGGTGATTAATGGGGAGCCCCTGCGAGATCTGCCCACATTGCTGCAGAGATGCGCGCGCAACACCCGCATCGGATAAATGAATAAGAAGGAGCTGTTGTCCTATGAAACTCGAACTGATCTATCCACGCTGGCCCAAGCTCGAACGCCAGACTGAATTTCACCTCCCTCCCCACGGGCCCGTGGTATTTGCGGCGGCATTGCCTGAGTGGGTGGAAGTTAACTTCAGCGATGAAAATCTGCAGCACATCGATTTCGATGCCTCCTGCGATCTGGTGGCGATATCCACCATGCTCACTTCGCAGCTCCCGCGTGCGTTTGAAATTGCGCGCGAATTCCAGTCCCGCGGCAAAAAAGTGATCTTCGGCGGCATTGCCACCATGCTGCACGCCGAAGAGGTGCAGGAACATGCCGATTCCGTGTTCCTCGGTGAAGTTGAGGGGCGCATTGAACAGGTGCTGCAGGATTTTGAAGCAGGCCAGTTAAAGCCCGTGTACGATTATATGCACAACCACCCGGACATCAACCTGGTGGGCACAGCGCGGCGCGGGATCCTCCAGCGCGATCTGTACAACTATCGCGGGGTGCAGATGCTCGATCTGGTGCACGCCTCACGCGGGTGCAGGTTCAACTGCTTCCCCTGCTGTACCGGTTATCTGGGAGGGAAGAAGTTCCGTCCGCGTCCGGTGGATAAGGTGGTTGAAGAGATGGAGTCGATCCAGAACAACCGCCTCTTCATCGTGGATAACTCCCTGGCGCAGGAGAAACAATGGCTCATCGATCTGTTCACGGAGATGGCGCCGCTGAAGAAGAAATGGGTTTCCCACCCCATTCTAGATGACGACGAAGTGCTGAAGCTCGCCGCCGATGCGGGGTCCTGGTATGTATATCAGGCGATTTTCAACACCTCGGACACCATCCGCAATCGGGTCAAACGCCTTAAGGATCACGGTATCGGGGTGGAGGGAACCATTCTCCTTGGCACCGATGATCAGAGTGTGGACGATATCAAGCGTCTGGTGGATTTTCTCCTTGAAATTGAGCTCGATGTGGCGGAATTCACCATTATGACCCCGTTTCCCCACTCCCCCATCCGTAAGAAGATGCAGGAGCAGGAGCGCATCTTCTCCAATGACTGGCTCCAATACACCGCAGACAAGGTGGTGTTTCAACCCGCACAGATGAGTGCGCAAGAGCTGCAGGAGATGTACTACTATGCGTGGGACACCTTCTACGCCGACAGCGGGCATCAGCTCAAGATGGGGGAATTGTTCAAGCAGGTGATCCGGCGCGAGATGGATGATGGCACCTACCATCGCTATAATCCACGCAAGCGCCGCTTATTCAAAAAGGAGCGCGTGTGAGCCGGGTATTCTTTATCTCCAGCAATACCTCCACTGATCCGTACCCCGTATATCCTCTGGGGATGGCGGTGGTGTCGGGTGCGATGCAGCGCGCGGGTCATGAGGTGAAGCAGTATGACTGGCTGGTCTCGGGTGAAGACCTGGAGCCCATGTTTGCGGCACTGAAGCAGTTTGACCCGGATATGCTTTGCCTGTCCATCCGCAATATTGACAACGTGGACTCCTTCAGCGGCGAGGAAGGCTGGTATCTGCAAAAAATAAAGGAGCTGGTTACCGCTCTGCGCTCCCATACCCGCATGCCCATCGTGGTAGGCGGGCCGGCGATGACCATTATGCCGGAGGTTATTGCGGAATATCTGGAGGTGGA
>JAIVHC010000293.1 GCA_020201305.1 Geobacteraceae bacterium | reverse complement strand
TGATTGTTCTGCTCGCTCAGGCTGGCTCTTTTGTTCCTGCTGAAGAGGCGCGAATCGGCGTGGTGGATCAGATATTCACCCGAGTAGGGGCAAGCGACAACCTCGCCCACGGCCAGTCCACATTCATGGTGGAGATGAGCGAAACCGCGAATATTCTCAACCATGCCACGCCGCGCAGTCTGATCGTCCTGGATGAGATCGGGCGCGGCACCTCTACGTTTGACGGTATCAGCATAGCGTGGGCGGTGGCAGAATTCTTGCATAACAATATGGACGTAGCGGCGCGCACCCTGTTTGCAACCCACTATCACGAGCTCACCGCCCTTGCGGATATTCATGCACGCATCGTTAATTTCAACGTTGAGGTGCGGCAGTGGAAGGATAAAATTGTCTTTCTGCGCAGGATCGTCCCCGGCGGCGCAAGCCACTCTTACGGTATTCAGGTGGCGCGTCTTGCCGGACTTCCTGAGAGCGTGATATCCAGGGCGAATGAGGTTCTGCGTACCCTTGAACAGGAGAATATTGCTACTGACACAGGAGAGCATGTAAGTCAAAAAAATGACTCTAGTCAGGCACAGCATCTGTTCGAGGGGGAAGAAGACCGGGTGTACGCGCGCCTGAACAGTGTAGATATTAACCGGATCACCCCTCTGGAAGCGATTAATGTTCTGGATGAACTCAAACGACTCCTTATCAGTTAAAATGTGTTTCTCTGCGCGGGTAGCTGTGTCGCCGTATCACACTCTTCTTG
Source organism: Geobacteraceae bacterium (assembly GCA_020201305.1). Taxonomy (GTDB): domain Bacteria; phylum Desulfobacterota; class Desulfuromonadia; order Desulfuromonadales; family Desulfuromonadaceae; genus JAIVHC01. The sequence goes on along the minus strand of JAIVHC010000293.1, from coordinate 1,220 downwards.
TCGCATTGAGCTTCACGTTTGTACTTTTGTGCGTCGGACTCGCACATGCGGGACCGCAGCAGGATTATCTGGATGCGCGCGCCGACTTCTACACCCTGATGAAGTCTAATACACAGCAGCAGTATCGCCACAATTGGGATAAAATTCTCACGCCTCTGCATGAGTTTGTCCAAAAATATCCGCAACATTCCAAAACACCCTCGGCATATTATCTGCTCGGCAAGGCTTACACCAGACTTTCAGAGATATCTCACCTGCGTTCTGACCTGAAGCAGGCGGTGTCCATGTTTACCCGTCTGGAACAGAATTTTCCCCGCAGCAGCCTCGCTGATGATGCCATGTATCTGCGTGCGCAATTGTATCAAGAACGCTATTCCGAACCTAAAAAAGCTGCAAAACTCTGCGTTAATCTTATAGGGCGCTATCCCGATGGAGATATGCGTGCTGCAGCTGAACGTCTACTTAAACAGAGTGGCTACACCCAGGCTCAACTCGCACATGAAAAATCTTCTTCACAACACTCAGTAGTCGACAACTCCCTTACGGATATCCGCTACTCCATTGATCCCGAACGGGTACGTGTAGTGATCGAGACCGCCTCTGCGGTGCGTTTCAAGCAGGCACACCTGGGCGCGCCTGCGCGGGTGTATGTAGATATCCCGGGCGCTCAACCTTCATCAAAGCTTGCGGACGAGTACAAGGTGGAACATGAAGACAGCGTGGTTGAGAATATCCGGCTGGGCTATAGCAACGGTACTGCAAGGGTGGTATGCGATCTCAAAGAGGATACGGAATATAAAATATTCACCCTCGACAATCCTGCACGCATAGTGATGGATATTGCCAATACCACAGCTCCGGTCATGAAATCAGAGACCCGGGAGATCCGTAATGCGCCACGCGCTGCTGAAGATCATGTGGATACTCTCCTCGCCAATGCTGTGGATGGCCATGTGGACATGGTAAGCCTGCCTGCGAAAAAGAGTGGGAACAAGCGCCTGAGCATCGTGATTGACCCGGGACATGGGGGTAAAGACCCCGGGGCGGTGGGAGCTAACAATCTGTATGAAAAGGATGTTAACCTGGCGCTGAGTAAGAGATTAGCCCGACAATTGCGCAACATCCTTGACTGCGATGTTCACCTGACCCGCACCGAGGATGTGTATTTGAGCCTGCAGCAACGGACCGCCATTGCCAATCGTCACGGTGCGGATGTATTC
>JAIVHC010000292.1 GCA_020201305.1 Geobacteraceae bacterium | reverse complement strand
GCTTGGGGGCACCAACAATGATGTCGGCCTGCTCCAGCAGTTGAAGAGCGCGCTGGCTGAACCCCTCCTGCCCTTCGATTCCGGCACCTACAACGTGAATAGTTCCCATGTGCTACGTCCTTTGTTCAGTAGTGTTTATTCCTTGGGTACTTTCTGAGATTAGCCGCTTCAGTCCTGAGCGTCAAGGGTGAGCCCCCTGTCTTCGATCGCGGTTTGGATAAGCTCCCACACATCTTCTTCGCCGCTACGCTTCAGGGCGGAAAAGATGGTGAATGCATCAGCGGGCAGCCCCGTGGCCCTGGCTATTTCCGCCACCGCTTTCGGATGCTGGCTGCGCTTCAGTTTGTCCGCCTTGGTGATAACCGGGATGGTCATAATGCTGTACTCTTCGAGCCAGTCGAGAAGTTGCAGATCTTCATCGCGCGGTATACGACGGATATCGAATAATACCACAACAGCGCAGAGGGCGGGGCGATTCTGCAGATAGGTACGGATCATGGGACCCCACTGCTTTTTTACCCCCTTGGGAACCTTGGCAAAACCGTACCCGGGCAGATCCACCATGCTGATATTGTCGTTAACACAAAAGAAATTGATGAGTTGGGTGCGCCCCGGAGTGGAAGAGGTGCGCACCAGACTTTTGCGTTGAAGCAACACGTTAAGCAGAGAACTTTTCCCTACGTTGCTGCGACCGGCAAAGGCGATCTCCGGCATCACATTTTCCGGGTAGTGTGCTGGTGCGGTAGCACTTTTTACAAACTCTGCAGATTTTACATGCATGGCGGTTTCTCTCATTAGTGTTGAAGCTTGAAATTAGTTAAATAACTTCAGGATACCTTATATCCTGACCTGGACGCAATGGAATTGGGCAGTGGTATGGAATCGAAGATGTGCGCTTGTTATTTCGGCGCGGGTACCGTGCTGGTGTAACCTCCGCCCCCCGGGGTTTCGATGCGGATGCGTTCGCCGGGCTGTACTGTAATGCTGTTTTTTGCGCCCAGGTTAATCTCCGTGGTCTTTCCACGTAAGAGAAGGTTGCGCCCGCATGCCCCGGGTTGGGCGCCGCCAAGGCCATAGGGAGCAAAGACGCGGCGTTCGGAGAGGATTGCCACCTGCATGGGTTTAAGAAAGCGAAGTTCACGCACCAGGCCGTCGCCGCCGTGCCACTGCCCCGTACCACCGGAGCCACGCCGGAGGGCAAAGGTGTCGACCACCACGGGATAGCGCTGTTCGAGTATTTCCACATCGGTAATGCGGGTATTGGTCATGTGGGTGTGGATTCCACTCGCGCCGTGCCAGCCGGCGCCGGCGCCGCTACCCCCGCCGATGGTTTCGTAATAGCCGAAGCCTTCTGCGCCGAAGGTGAGGTTGTTCATACACCCCTGGGATGCCGCAACGAGCCCGAAGGCGCGTAACACTACATCCACAATACGCTGTGAAGTGAGGACATTCCCCCCTACCACGCCTAGATCCGGTGCCGGATCGAGAATGGAGCCGGGGCGCGTGATGATCTGAACCGGGCGCAGGCACCCCTGATTCAGCGGGATCTCCTCCGCGACCATGGAGCGCAGACAGTACAGTACCGCCGAGGTTGTGACTGCACGCGGGGTGTTGAGATTCCCCCACTGTTGTGCACCGGTGTCACTGAAGTTGAAGATTGCGCTCCCATCGGAGGCTATATGGAGATTCAGGGCGATGCGTGTCCCGTCGTCAAGGAAGTCGTGGGCGTGCATTTCAAGCCATCCCTGCGCTTCGTGATGCGCATCAACGTGTTCCAGTCTTATGCGCTGCAAACAGCTGCGCACACAGCGTTCCGCATGATTCTGGATGTGTTGCATATAGGCTCTGACGCAGGGGAGGCCGTGATGGCGGTAAAGTTCAAGCAACAGATTAGCTCCACAGTGGTTGGCGGCGATCTGGGCCCGAACATCGGAGATATTGTCCTCGATGTGTCTGCTCCCGGGAACCTGTGTGCCGTAG
>JAIVHC010000291.1 GCA_020201305.1 Geobacteraceae bacterium | reverse complement strand
CAACTGCGCTGAAGCACGTGAAATGGCAGAGGTGCTCGAACCGGATCTGCTCCTGCTCGATCTGTACCTGCCGGATGGCAATGGTATGGATCTGCTGTATGAGTTGCGCAGATGCGGCCAGGCAGTGGATGTGATTCTGATAACTGCAGCGCGCGAGGTGGATGCGGTACAGCAGGCGTTGCGGAATGGTGCGTTTGATTATCTGGTAAAGCCCGTGATGTTCAGCCGCTTTGCAGAGGCGTTACGCAGCTTTGCCTCTCACCACGCCACTCTGAGTGGGAGTAACAAATTGGAGCAGCACGATATTGACCGTCTCCTTCATCCACATACTCCTGGTTCAGGTGTGCCCGAAAAAGAAGAGAATGAGCAGGTTCCCAAGGGGATTGACATCATCACCCTGCGCAAAATCCGCGCAGTGTTTGCGACACCTGAGGATGGGTCAGAGTTGCAAAACTCCGGCCTCAGCGCGGAAGAGGTGGGGACGCGCATCGGCGCAAGCCGTTCCACCGCGCGACGCTACCTGGAGTACATGACTACCACCGGGGAATTGTACGCAGACGTGGTGTACGGCGCGGTGGGACGCCCGGAGCGCCATTACTTTGCGCAGCGATGATGAATACCCTTCGCGTTAACTTTCTCCTTCCCCTTTAATGGGGGAAGGTCGGGATGGGGGTATTGCGCCAGCAAAGATGCCCTGACGGTCATTATCCCCACCCTAACCCTCCCCTATCATAAGGGGAGGGAATTGATATCTTACATTAGATCAGCACCTGTGCAATGAGATAGCCGAGGCAACACGCTGTTGCCACTCCGATCAGGCCCGGGAGCATAAAGCTGTGGTTGAAGTAGTATTTACCTATTTTGGTGGTGCCGGTTATATCGAAGTTGCACGTAGCGATATCTGACGGATAGTTAGGGATGAAGAAGTAGCCGTAGCACGCCGGCATGATTCCTATCACCAGCGCGGGGGATAACCCCATCCCCAGTGCGACGGGGAGCATCATGCGGCAGGTAGCAGCCTGACTGTTGACCACAATGGAGACCACAAACATCGCCAGGGCAAAGGTCCAGGGATAGGTGTGCACCATGTCGATGATACCGGCCTCGAAACTCGGCAGCGCATAGGTGAAGTAGGTATCACTCATCCATGCGATTCCGAAGATTGCAATCGCCGCAACCATCCCAGATTTAAACACCACCCCTTCGGGGACTTTGGCGGTACTGGTCTTGGTGACCAGAAGGATCAAACCTCCGAAGGCGAGCATCATCATCTGGATGATAACCGACATCTTGATCGCTTTCTCTGCACCGCTGATGGTTCGAATCTCAGGGAACATCGCGATAATCACGATGGTTACCAGGGCGAGCCCGAACAGAATTACCGAATGGCGTGCAGAAGCGGGAAGCACCTCACCTAAAGTAGTTGCGGTAGTCTCTTCAATGCGTTTGCGGTACTCCGGGTCTTCCATGCGTTTTTGGAAGTCCTTGTCATCCTTGAGCTCGGCGCCGCGGCGCAAACTGTAGATGGATGCGGCAATTACGCCGAGCAGGGTCGCAGGGATGGTGACACCGAGGATGCTGAACAAGGTGATGTTCGGGGCTATTTCGGTGAGTTGGGACAGATAGTACACTACAGCGGCGGAAATGGGGCTGGCAGTGATACCCATCTGCGATGCTATCGAGGATGCTGCCATGGGGCGCTCCGGGCGGATATTATTCTTCAGCGCCACATCGCCGATGATGGGCATGACGGAGTACACCGCATGACCGGTACCGAGCATGAAGGTCATGGTGTAGGTTACCAGCGGGCCCAGGATGGTTACCATGCGCGGGTTGGAGCGCAGCATGCGCTCGGCAAGCTGGAGCATGTACTTGAGACCTCCGGCCGCTTCCAGAATGGAGGCAGCGGTAACCACCGCTATAATGATCAGCATGACGGTGATGGGCGGTGAGGTGGGCGGCATCTGGAAGATGAAGACCT
>JAIVHC010000177.1 GCA_020201305.1 Geobacteraceae bacterium | reverse complement strand
ATTTGTTTGTGCGCGGCGGGGATCTGCGCAGCGTTGTCCCTAATGTCGCGGCGCTGCTGGCTTTTTTTGCTACTACATCCCTGGTAGCCCTGGGAGCGTTTGTGTACCACAGCCGGCGCGGTGGATAAGGTGCGGCATAAGTTATTACAACCCAGCTACATTGTTATAAGTATCAGGATAAGGAAAAAACAATGGAACGTCAGAAACTGGAACAGGAACTGAAACGCTTAATCATTGAGGCATGCAACATCCCCGATGCCCCGGAGGATTTCCCCAGTGAAGCCCCGTTGATCGGGCCGGAATCCCCCCTCGATCTCGACTCCCTTGATGCGGTGGAGGTGGTGGTTGTGGTGCAGAAGCACTTCGGGGTTCGCATCGGCGGAGAGGACAGCAGCCGCGAAGTGCTCGCATCTGTTAACACCCTGGCGGACTATATTGAGAACAGCGCCTGAGTTACACCGCTGTCAGCAACATATAGCACATGGAGAAGCGCCCGCTTTCGGGGATAAAACACAGGAGTTTATCCCCTTTTTTGATTCGGCCGGAGTGAAACAGCTCCTCCATAATAATGTAGATGGAGGCGGAGCCGGTATTGCCCCGGGTAGTGAGGTTGGTGAACCAGCGCTCGTATGGGATATCAAAGCCGATATCCAGCATGTGGTTGTGGAGTTCACTGCGGAAGTAGTCGGAGGAGTAATGGGGCAGAAACCAGTCGATCTCATCCGCACGGAGGTGGTGTTTTTCAATCAGGCGCGTCAGGGTGCGTTCCACCGCGGTGTAGATAACTTCCTTGTTTAAGAGTTTTACATCCTGCTTGAGGGTGAAACACCCGCTTTCCACCGCCGTCTGCAATGAGTCAAACTCGCGCCAGCCCTGCAATGTGCCATCTGTGCGCTTGTTGGCACCCACGTACATGCAGGGTTCGAGCTCATGCGCGAAGGAGAGCAGGTCTATCCACTCTATCCGCAGCGAGAGCCCCTCCGGATTGGGGGCGTCACTCAGATGGGCGGCACCGGCTCCGTCGGAGAGCATCCAGCGCAGAAAGTCGGCATCGAAGGAAAGTGCCGGATTTTTATCCAGAGCGGCAACCTTTTCGGGGGCGATGCTTTCACACATGCGCGCATGGAGTAGATTGGAGGCAAGCTCGGAGCCCGAGGCGATGACCGTGCGCGATTGTCCGCTGGCGACATTGAGCCACGCAAACTTCATTGCACTCATGCCCGAGGTGCAGATCCCCGCAGCGCTGAACGCTTCACAGGGTCCGCCGCCGAGCTCTCCATGCACCATGGGCGCATGCCCGGGGAGGATCTGATCCGGGGTGGAGGTGCCGCAGCACAGACATTCGATACTTGCGGGATCGAAGCCGTTATCCGTACCCAGGGCGCGGATCGCGGCAGCGGCAAGCTGCGCATTGGTATGGGTTTGCGTCCCGGTGTCCGGGTCTAGGGCGTAGTAGCGGGTTTTGATGCGGTTATTGCGCAGAATGATGCGGCGCGTGCGCGAGGGCAGGTTGTGCACCTTGCCCAGCAGGGCTTCCATCTCTTCATTGCCTACCGGGGCGTTGGGGAGAAAACTCGCTAAAGCGGTTATGTATACGTGCATGTTATTTTACACCTTTGCGGTACGGTGTCCTTCGCGCAGCAGAGCCGCGTAGCGCTGGTAGAACAATTCTTCATCCAGGCGCGTCGGCAGTACGGCGTTGGTCAGGGTGTAGTAGTCCAGGTCGTGAATGCGGATCTGCGGGCGCATCTGGCGGTGGAGTTCCGTCCCCGGCAGGGGGGTTAAGATCGAATACATGGGCAGTTCAATACCCTGTTCGTGTGCAAAAGCCCCCACCTGATCGAATTGGGCCTCATTATAATCGGGATTGATGATAAAATCACCTACAATGGTGATGCCGAGGCGATGGAGAATTTCAATGGCGGCGCGATTTCTATCCGCACTGTTGTTTTTGTTCATCACTTCAAGGGTTGGGGTGTCGATGGCTTCAAATCCGATCACCACCGCGCGCAATCCCACATCCTTCCAGCGTTGCAATAACTCCGGATGGCGCACCACCGTATCGGAACGTACATCGGCAAGGTACTGGCGTTTAACCCCGGCGCTCGCAAGGGCCTCCGCAAGCTGTAACGCGTGCTTGGGGTTGCCAAAGCTGTTGGCATCCACGAGGCGGATCACCGGAGTATTATCCAGGGTTTCGATATCCGCAATAACTGCGGGAATTGAGCGGGTGAGGTAGCGTTTTCCCGTGATGGGGGGGATACAGCAGAAATTACATGCATACGGGCACCCCAACGCACTCGACACCAACCCCATCTGCAGCCCGAGGGAGGAGAGATAGTATTCACTCCGATACCCTTCCACCAGGTCATAGCGTGGGGTGGTGTCGCTTCCGGCATCGGCACCAGCATAAGAACGCGGGCGCCAGCGGAGTTTCTGCGTGGGTGAGGTGTTGGCAACTCCATCGACTGCGGGAGTCCTGCCGTCTTGGAGCGCTTCAACCAGTTCGCGCAGTGCTACGGTGCCGAGGCCGATCACAATCCAGTCTATTTCGGCGCGATTGAAATCCTCGGGCTCGCAAGAGGCGTGGCAGCCGCCCACTACGATAGAGGCGCTGCAGGTGTTGCGCACCCGGCGCGCGAGGGCAAGAACTGTATTCACTTCGCAGGTCATGGCCGTAAAGCCCACCAGGTCCGGAGTGAAGGTGGTCAGTGCTTCATCCAGGGTATCGGGCGCCGCTTTGAGGTCTACAATCCGCACATCGTGGTCAGGCAGATTCCCCGCCAGGGTCTGGAGCGCCAGGGGTTCACCGCGGAATATCTGCTTCAGCGAATCGATACCATAGCGCTCCTCGGGGATGCTGCGGCCGCAATTGGGCGGGTTGACTAAAAGAATGCGCATGGATTGACAGCAACTCGAAGGGGGTAAACAAGTCAGGAGACACTACCCAGGTTAGCAGAATATTTCAGCGCTGGAATTTACCCAGCTATTCCCGACCACATATCGCAGGCCGGGGTTTTATTAGTTTCCAACAATATAAGGCCATATTTTTTCCGATTGATGCCACAATTTTACTCTTTTGTGCTCTGATCGGGCAATTTTTAGCAGCACTTTTATTTAAAAATACTTATTTTATGGCGTGCAAGGCGCACCTATCCCGTTCCCCCGCAATGTGCATTGTTTTTTGCCTCTTGCCGGGGTGGTTTTTCGGGCTTAAATGGTTCTGGGTATGACTTGCGTGTTTCTTTTTACGGATCTGCATCCAGTATCTCCATCTTGGGTTGTCGATATCCGTTGAGTAGTGCGGTATAGAGCATCTCCATGGAGTCTAATTCAAATATGTAGAAGAGGTTGCGCATGTTCTCCCACAGGGCGCGCTTGGTGCGGAATTTCTTCCACACGCTTCGAAATAACGCACTGGTTAGTTGTTGGGTCTGGTCAACCAGGAAGGCTAGCATCATGAGCATGACAAATACTTCGCTTAGATATTTTTCGCCCAGGCCGTAGTTGTGCTCGAAGTGATAGCCCTGGTTTTTAAGGGTGTTGAAGGTTTCGTTCTCTATCTTCCAGCGTGCACGGCCCCCGCGCATGAGGGAATAGACATTGTCTTTGGTTACGTAGAAGTCGGTGATCCAGCTGAAATGGATGTTTTTCTTGTCTTCGCAGTGTTGCCAGTAATCGATTACATTGACCTTAAGGCCGGGGTTGCTTTTATTGAGGGGTACATCGTTTAAAAACCTGAACTCGTGGGTGATCTTCTTGTTTTTCGGATCTGCCATGCTGTGTGTGGTAGCTTCTGCGTTCTTGGTACCGTGCTCAAGGTGATGAAAGAGCAGGGGGTGATCTCCGGGTTTAACCCCGAGAATGTAGTGCATGTTATGCTGTTTGAGATCACGCAGGTGCGGTCCATTGGCGCTTAGGGAATCCTCTACTACTATCAGCGGCAGATGGGGATGTTCCTTGCGGAGTTTGCGCAAAAAGCGCTTTGTGGCGTTGCGTTCACAGTCATTCTTATTGGATCCGTCCTGACGCCTTATCATCTCAGGGGCTAAAGGAATTACTTCCTTTAAATCAGGATGGACAATGGCGCCACCAAGCACCTGCTGGTAATAGGTTTCTTTGCCGTTGCGGCTCTTTTTCACCATGCACGAAGATGAGCGCAGCTTCTCTGAAGAGAAGGAACCCGTTCCATCGATACTGAGCAGATAGCAGCCCTCGAAGTAGGCCATGGGCTCCAGAGCTTTACCGCGCTGCAGTTGTCGAAATACGTCATTGAATAGCGGGCGTAACTTTTGTGGATCAACACGATCCAGAATCTCACGTATCTGTGTATCACTGGGTACCTTGCCAATACCGAAGATACGTTCAAGATTACCGTCGTTGCTGCGACGCTCATCAAAGGCCAGCAGGGATGGATCTTTAAGCAAGAACATGGCAAGACCAGACATAAGAGCATCATGCAAAGGTATTTCTACCCTGCCCCTGCGCGGGTCAGGTAAAGAAGATAAACCTTGTGAAACTCCAGAGATCATGGCATCCATATGCAAATGTTTCCGTACTTTGAGTTTAGAAGGACGCTTGTACCGAGGTTTTAAGTGTTTTTTGCGCGACATTTTCACAGCTCCTAAAAAAGGGTTGGCTAATGAAAAAATCGCGCCCACGCTGACCACTAATGTCAAGCGTAAATTGCTGATTTTTTTACTTTTTATGCAATATTTTCAATTGCTTAAACTGCAGAAGTGCTGCAAATATTCCCTGCTGAGAATCCATGCTATCCTAAGATGACATGGGCATTGTGTTTACGAAAGCAAAAATAACGACCGTCATGATTTCAGTATGTTATGCGGCGGCCGGGAATTGCTGGAATTTACCTGTTTTCCTTAACCATGTCAAAAAAACTCCGCAGGATGGTTCGATGCTCTTCCCAGGGTAAGCGAACGTCAGCCCATCTCCAGCAGAGGGCGGCTGCTACAGATAGTGAAGGTCACTGCGTACTTGAGCATCTGCGCCGCGGCCCTGCCTGCGTGTTTGCGGGTGTCATCCTTTATCTGCTCCAATACCTCCCCGCTATTTTCAATAGAGCGGCACTCCAGATATACACGCAGACCACGGAAATTCATCACTGAAGCGCCGGGCACCATGAGCATGAGCATGGCTTTGGGGTTTTGGCGCAGATTGCGCAGGGTGTGATTTTCCCCCAGGCCTACAACTATATCCTCAGCGTGAAGCCGCACCGAGCCGAATACCGCACTGTTGGGGGTGCCATCCGCAGAGACAGTGCTCAGGGTACACAGATGTGCGGGGTCATCGAGTAACTTGTGTATCTTGTTAAAATCCATGTTACATCCCATCGTCTTCTCCTCGAAAGTGCTTCAGCAAAAGTAACCCTCGACATGATTGGAATATCGGGTTAATCCTAGCGTATGAAATATCCATCCTTTACACAAGAAAATCCCCCATTAGCGCTGTATGCTCTCCTGGCTACGGCGAGTTCCGGTTTCGGGCAGACCTTTTTTGTTTCGATATTCGGAGCGAGCCTGCGGCATGAATTTGCCCTGAGCAACAGTGCTTACGGCTTGATCTACGGCATCGCAACCCTGTGTTCGGCGGCGCTGCTTATCCGGATGGGAGCATTGGCGGATCACTGGGCTCTTACCCGTGTGACCACTCTGGCCCTGGTGTTGCTCGCCTGCGGGTGTGTGGTACTGGGGCTTGCAACCCACTGGACGGTTCTTGTCCTCGGTTTTCTGTTTATCCGCCTCGGGGGGCAGGCTATGCTTACCCATCTGGGGATGACGGTGGCGGGGCGCTATTTTCATCTCGGGCGCGGGCGCATCATGGCTCTTACCGCGGCCGGATTTCCCCTTGCCGAAGCGATACTCCCTGCGGGTGCCGGGTTTATCATGGCGCAGAACTGGTGGGGCGGGTGGCGTCTGCCCTGGTTCGGCGCGGCCTTTTTTCTGCTCCTCGTGGTGTTACCGTTACTATTCTGGCTCGCACGCGGGGCGCAGCATCCGGCACATATGCACTCCACCGATTCGGCCGCCACGCCGGACAGTCTCTCACGCGCTCAGGTACTGCGGGACCCGGGCTTTTACATCCTCCTGCCTGCAACCCTGGCTGCTCCTTTCAGCGTCACCGCCCTCATGTTTCATCAGAGCACTATCGGAGAGCTGCGCGGCTGGTCCCTGGAGATGATTGCCACCTCCCTGAGTTGTTTTGCCCTGGGCCACTTTGTGAGCCTTTTTGCCGCCGGCCCCCTCATTGACCGCCTGGGCGCGCAACGCTCGCTCCCCCTGGTGCTGTTGCCCATGGGGTGCGGTATGCTGGTACTCGCCTTCAGTGCGACGGACTGGACCCCGTACCTGTATCTCGGGCTCGTAGGTACAACCATGGGAGGTTCGGGAGCAGCGGGCGGGGCGCTGTGGCCGGAGCGCTACGGCACGCGCCATATCGGGGCTATCCGCTCCCTGGCTCAGGCGACGCTGGTGTTTTCCACCGCGCTGGCGCCGTTCCTGGGCGGATACCTCCTTGACACCAGCGCGTCCGCAACGGTGTTTGCGCTTGCGCTTGGCGCAGGTATTGCATTATCAATCGTACTGGTTTTCTTTGCTCCGGCAAGGATGCGGATACGGGTATAATCCGTTCCGAAGGGACTCCTGCGCCGGATTCAGGGGTAACGATTAATTTTCTGCACAGATATAATGTGGTATGCTCGCATCCAGATTTTTGATTTTTGCGAAAGCATCAAACTACCGTATCGCATAGGATAATGATGAAGATGAAGGTACTGATTGTAGATGACAACCCTGAGATTCTGTATGTGCTGGAGACGTTGCTCAAGGGACATGGATACAGGGTTTATAGCGCAGAGGACGGCATGGCCGCCCTCGAATTGCTCCGCAATGAGGCTGTGGATGTGATTGTCAGCGATGTGCTGATGCCGCGCATGGATGGATTTCAGCTGTGTCGGAGTGTTAAAACCGATGAGCGCCTGCGGCATATCCCCTTTATTGTGTATACCGCGACCTATACCAGCCCCCAGGATGAGGCGTATGCCCTGAGGCTGGGGGCGCAGCGCTTTATCCATAAAAACTCCGAGCCGGAGAATTTCCTCGCCACGGTACGTGCTGTATTGGAAGAAGCTCAGGACAAACCAGATCCGCACACGGATGGTGATCCCCTGAATGAAGAGGAATCGTTGCGCCTCTACAGTCAGCGCCTTGCAGAACGTCTGCAGGTGAAGGTGGAGCAGGCGGAGCGCGAACTTGAGGGCAGGCATAGGGTGGAGATGAAGCTGCGTGAAAGTGAGCAGCTGTTCCGCTCTCTGATAGAAACCGTGGATGATATGGTGTATGCGGGTAACATGGACGGTGTATTCACCTATGTGTCTCCGAACTGGAAGACCTACCTCGGAATAGATCCTGAATCAATCGTCGGGCAGCCTTTCAGTGCCTTTGAACCCTATCTGCATCCGGATGATGCGGATAACGCCTGGGGAATCGCGCCTGCGGTATTGGAGAGCGGCAAGCCCTATCTGAGCCCGGAATACCGCGTGCGCTATGCGGATGGATCCTGGCGCTGGCATGTGTCCAATGCTGCCCCCATGCGGGATAACAAGGGAGAAGTGTGCGGTATTGTGGGAGTGGCACGTG
>JAIVHC010000290.1 GCA_020201305.1 Geobacteraceae bacterium | reverse complement strand
ATCAAAGGTCTCAGTGCCCTTCGTGAAGCTGTTCTGAAAGCAAAATCCAATGCAGAGTAAGCGCGCGATGCACGGAGAAAGCAGATACACATATCTGTGGCTGCCTGTAAGCCTGCTCTTTTTTGTTGCCGCAGTGATGGCGGGGCTCAAATATGGCAGCGTGGCGCTGTCGGTCCCCGAGTTGTTTGATATTCTCCTTCATCCTCAGGATGCCGGACTGAAGTCGACGGTAGTGTGGCAACTGCGCCTCCCGCGTGTAGCCCTTGCGACCCTGGTGGGGATGTCCCTCTCCGTATCCGGCACGGTATTTCAGGCGGTACTGCGCAACCCTCTTGCCGATCCTTATCTGCTCGGGGTTTCGGGTGGTGCCGCTTTGGGGGCGGTTCTTGCCCTGACGTTTTTTTCAATCCAGAGCTACGCTGTTCCCGTGCTGGCATTCAGTGGTGCACTTCTAGCGCTGTTGTTGGTGTATCTGGTGGCGCGTGCCCATCAGGCTGCGACCCATACCCTGATCCTTGCCGGTGTGATGGTGGGGAGTTTGTGCACTGCGGTGTTGATGTTTCTGCTCCTTTATTCCCCTTCTGATCCCATGCGTAGCGCATTATTCTGGCTTACGGGGAACCTGTCCCGTACCGAAGCGGGTTGGCTTCCGTATGCTGCGGCAGTGTGCGCAGGTGTGGTTCTGCTGTTGTGGGCCAGAGCGAGTCTGCTGGATGTATTTACTCAGGGAGAAGATGTTGCCGCAGATCTGGGCGTGGATATCGGGCGTGAGCGTCTGCTGCTCCTTGCCGGGGCTGGACTGTTGGTCGCTGTAGCGGTCGCTCTCGCAGGTCTGGTGGGGTTCGTGGGGCTGGTCGTACCTCATGCTGCGCGTCTGATGTGGGGTGCCGGACATGCCCGCCTTATCCCCGCAGCGGCGATAGCGGGGGCCGGGTTTCTGGTTGCGGCAGACGTGCTGGCACGTACCCTCCTGGCTCCGGCGGAAGTGCCGGTCGGGGTGATAACCGCGCTCGTGGGTGCGCCGTTTTTCCTCTATCTCCTGCGTTTGCGGGGGCGCTGATGATTCAAGTTCGTAATCTGGATTTTTCCTACCACAACCAACATGTTCTACAGGATATCAACTTCCATGTGGAACCCGGCACCATTGTATCCATCATGGGGCCCAACGGTTCCGGGAAATCAACCCTGCTGCGCTTGCTGCGTGGACGCTTGAAGCCTGAGGCAGGACAGGTGTGCTGGAGCGGTGCCGAAGCCTATCTTCTACCGCGGCGCGAAATGGCCACCAGGGTTGCGGTAGTGCCGCAGCAGATGCAGCAGCCTTTCGGATTTCAGGTGCGGGAGATGGTTGCCATGGGGCGCTATATCTATCAGCGCGCGCTGGCAGGGCCGTCGCGCCGGGATTGGGCCATAGTGGATCAGGCTCTCGCGGATACCGATAGCAGTCATCTGGCCCGGCGCTGTTCTGCCGAATTAAGCGGGGGAGAGTTGCAGAGGGTTATGCTTGCACGTGCGCTGGCGCAGCAGGCGTCGGTTATGATGCTCGATGAAGCCACGAGCCAACTTGATATGGGACACAAACGCAGTATCTGTATGTTGCTCAGGGATCTATGTCAGCAGGGGAAAACCATTGTGCAGGTTTCCCACGATATGAACAGTGCCGCAGAGATATCGCAACAGATCCTCCTGCTCGATCCCTGTGGCAGCCAGCTTGGCTTTGGCCCCCCGGAGGATGTGTTGAGCAACGATCACATCCAAAAAGCCTACGGTGTCGAGGTGGATATAGAGCGTCACCCCCGGGGCGGTCAGTTGCGCTTTTTGCCCCGTCCTTTAGGTGGGGCGTCCATTTCCCCTTACATTACCCCTTGATGCTTTCGCAAAAAATCATAAGATGGCTAAGCAAAAATTTCGACCTACAAGGCCTGGTGGTTTTTCAGGGGCGAAGGCATACATCAGGTATGTCGAGGTCCTGAAAAAACGCCGTAACG
>JAIVHC010000176.1 GCA_020201305.1 Geobacteraceae bacterium | reverse complement strand
AAAGGGGAGTACAAACGCGAATTGAAACAGCTCCTGGCGGAAGGGTATGTGCGTGCGCGCATTGACGGAGAGATCTGTGAACTTGCGGAGGCCCCGGAGCTGGATAAAAACAAAAAGCACACCCTCGAGGTAGTGGTGGATCGCCTGATTATGAAGGAGGGGCTCGAAGGACGCCTCGCGGATTCAGTGGAAACCGCGCTGCGCCTGGGCGAAGGATTGGTGGAGATCCAGGTCGTGAATGGAGAAAGCCTGCGCTTTTCAGAAAAGCATGCATGTATTGAATGCGGTCTCTCCTACATGGAGATTGAGCCACGCCTGTTTTCCTTCAACAACCCACAGGGGGCGTGTCCGGACTGTTCCGGCCTCGGGACACGCAACTACTTCGACCCCGAGCAGATTGTGCCCCGCCCCGATACAACATTGCGCGAGGGAGCGATTGAACCCTGGGTGACGCGGCGCGCGTATTACTACCAGCAGCTCCTCGATGCTCTGGCACAACACTACGGTTTTTCAGTAGATACTCCATATGCCGACTTGCCGGAGGATATCAGAACCGTTCTGATGTACGGTTCGGGTAAGGAGCGGATCCGTTTTTACTACGATCAGGGGGAACGGCGCCACTACTACGAAAAGCCTTTTGAAGGGGTAATCCCCAGCCTGGAGCGGCGCTACCGCGAAAGCGACAGCGACAATCTGCGCGAAAAGCTGGAACGCTACATGGATATCATGCCCTGCCCTACGTGTAATGGTGCGCGTCTGCGTCCCGAGGTACTTCATGTGCGCGTAGCAGAGAAGAACATTGATGACATCACGCGGATGTCCATTGCAGAGGCACGCGCGTTCTTTGAACAGCTGAGTTTGAGTCCCAAGGATGCCGAGATCGGCCGCCGCATTCTCAAGGAGATTACCGAACGCCTCGGCTTTCTCGATCAGGTGGGGCTTGACTATCTGACCCTGAACCGCCCTGCCGGCACCCTCTCCGGCGGCGAGGGGCAGCGCATCCGTCTTGCTACCCAGATCGGCTCCTCCCTGATGGGGGTGCTGTATATCCTGGATGAGCCCTCCATCGGGCTGCATCAGCGCGACAACCGCCGCCTCCTCGATACCCTCATGCATCTGCGCGATCTGGGAAATACGGTGCTGGTGGTGGAGCACGACGAAGAAACCATCCTCGCTGCCGACCATGTAATTGACATGGGCCCGGCGGCGGGGATAAATGGGGGCAAGGTGGTATCGCAGGGGACCCCGCAGGAGATTCTCGCCGATCCCGAATCCCTTACGGGCAAATATCTTAACGGCGTCCTCGAAGTTCCGGTGCCGGAGCAACGCCGCCGTAGCGAACGCTATATCGAACTCCAGGGAGCGAGCAGCAACAACCTGCAGAGTCTGGACGTGAAATTCCCTCTCGGCGTCCTGACCTGCATTACCGGAGTATCAGGCTCAGGGAAATCGACCCTGGTTGTAGATACCCTGTATCGTGCTCTGGCACATGAACTGAACAAAAGCCGGGAGAAAGCGGGAACCTACCGCCGCATAGAGGGCTGTAAGCAGCTGGATAAAGTGGTGGATATCGATCAGTCCCCCATCGGACGCACCCCGCGCTCCAACCCCGCTACCTATACCGGGGTTTTCGGGGATATTCGTGATCTGTTTGCGCAGCTGCCCGAAGCCAAGGTGCGGGGCTACAAGCCAGGGCGCTTCTCCTTTAACGTGAAGGGAGGGCGCTGTGAGGCGTGTAGGGGTGATGGTGTGATCAGGATTGAGATGCACTTCCTCCCCGATGTATATGTGCAGTGCGAGGTGTGTGGTGGGAGCCGCTACAACCGTGAGACCCTGCAGGTGCTGTATAAGGGCAAAAGCATTGCCAACGTGCTGAATATGACCGTGAATCAGGCGAGCCGCTTTTTCGAAAATATCCCCCGCATTAACAACAAGCTTCAGACCGTCCGCGATGTCGGCCTGGGCTATATTAAGCTCGGGCAGAGCGCCACCACCCTCTCCGGTGGCGAGGCGCAGCGGGTTAAGCTTGCACGTGAGCTGGGGAAACGCGCCACCGGGCGCACCATTTACATCCTCGACGAACCCACCACCGGTCTTCACTTTGATGATGTGCGCAAGCTGATGGAGGTGATTCAGCGTCTGGTGGATACCGGCAATACGGTGCTGATCATTGAACACAATCTCGATGTAATCAAACTCGCGGATCACGTGATAGACCTGGGCCCTGAAGGAGGAAATGGTGGCGGAGAGGTCGTTGCGTACGGCACCCCGGAGGAGGTAGCTAAAGCGACCAGGTCGCATACGGGCAGGTATCTGCGTGGGGTGCTGTAGGGACGCGTCATTGCGGACTTTATCCGCAATCTCATGTGTGAGGAGATCCTGAATCAAGTTCAGGATGACGGGAGTCTCTAAGGCGCATATTTCACTGTAGTGCCCATATGACGTGGGCGGTGGCCCACACCACCTTTTGCCATCCAGAACATGTAGAGGCAACCCCCTGTGGTTGCCCTGGTTGTTGCCCCATGCATACGTTGGTTGCGTTGCGAACACGGGCGGGCACGGGGGCCCGCCCCTACGGTGAATGATGCGGTTGGTGGTGAATTTCGCACCGACGGTGGGGTTGCAACCGTAGATACTTTTGCCATCCAGAACATGTAGAGGCAACCCCCTGTGGTTGCCCTGGTTGTTGCCCCATGCATACGTTGGTTGCGTTGCGAACACGGGCAGGCACGGGGGCCGGCCCCTACTTTTAACACAAGGATTTTAATGTATGGATAGAGAGCAGCAAAAAATAGAAATTCTGGAAAACACCGAGGTGTATTCGGGCTTTCTCAGCATTCTCAAGATCAAGTTGCGCCATCGTCTCTACAATGGGGATATGTCGCCGGTGGTGACGCGTGAGTTGCTTGAGCGCGGTCAGGCGGTGGCGGTGCTGCTCTACGATCCTGATGCCGATAGCGTGGTCCTGATTGAGCAGTTCCGCGTCGGCGCTCTGGACGATCCTTATTCGGCGTGGCTGCTTGAAGTGGTTGCGGGGGTGGTGGAAAAAGATGAATCTCTGCAGGATGTGGCGCGGCGTGAAGCTCAGGAAGAGGCCGGATGCACTCCGCAAAAACTTGAATATATCGGGCGCTACTACCTCACTCCGGGTGGGAGCTCGGAGCAGATCCACATCTTTTACGCCGAGATCGACAGCTCCGGTATGCATGAAACCCTGGGCGGAGTGGAGGATGAAGCGGAGGATATCCGCGTCCTGGTCGAACCATGGAGCAAGGTGGTGGAGCTGATGGATTCGGGACGCATCAATAACGCCACTGCCATGCTCGCCCTCCAGTGGTTGCGCCTGCGTAAATGCACGGAGAGTGCCTGATGCGCTAAATCCGGATGATGGAGGCGGCCCAGGTCAGGCCTGCGCCGAAGGTGGTGAGGCCCACCACATCGCCTTTATTGATAGTGCCGTTCTGGAGCGCTTCATCGAGAGCGATGGGGATGGAGGCGGCGGAGGTGTTGCCGAAGCGCTCCACATTGACAATCAGTTTTTCGTGCGGCACTTTGAAGCGCTTCGCGATCGCTTCGATAATGCGGAGATTCGCCTGATGGGGGATCACGAAATCAAGATCGGCAGCCCTGAGACCGGCCTGCACCAACGCTTCGTTGAGGGCGCCGGTCATGGATGCGACCGCATGGCGGAATACTTCGCGCCCCTGCATGTTGATGGTGGCATAGTTGCTGGCAATGTCCTCCGCACTCAGAACATGCTGACTCCCTGCCGGGTTGTAGAGCAGTTTGCTGTAGTGCCCATCGCTGTGGATCGTGGTGCTGAGGATGCCGCACTCGCCCTCGGCAGGGCCGAGAACCACGGCTCCGGCGCCATCGCCGAACAGCACGCAGGTATTGCGATCTTCCCAGTTTACCATACTTGAGAGCATCTCAGCTGCGACTACAAGTACGCGCTGATAGGGACAGGTCTGCATGAGGCTGCGCGCGAGATGGAGGCCGTAGAGAAAGCCGGAGCATGCGGCGGAGATGTCAAATGCAGCGGCTTTTTTTGCGCCGATTTTTTCCTGCAGCAGGCATGCCATGGCGGGGAATTTCATATCCCCGGTTACGGTACCGACGATGATCAGATCGATATCTTCCGCCCTGGTATCAGCACGCTTAAGCGCGCGATTTACCGCCGCGGATGCCAGATCAGACAGGGAGCTGCCGGGTTCGGCAATGTGGCGCTGGCGGATACCTGAACGTTCCACAATCCATTCATCATTGGTATCAACCATCTGCTCCAGATCGGCATTGGTCAGAATCCGCTCCGGAACCGCGTGGCCACTGCCGAGAATCTGACAGGTCTGCATAGTTGTTCTCCTCTGGCTTATTGAGTTACCCTTACTTTAAAAAAACTGCTTTTCCACCATCAGGGGGGACAGTTGGCGCAGGTGGAGCGAAACAGGGTGGTGCTCAGATAGCGATCGCCACGATCCGGAAGAATAGTGACGACGGTGCCGCGCTCCATTGTTGCGGCAACCCGCAGCGCACCCGCAACGGCCGCCCCACTCGACATCCCCACAAAGAGTCCTTCGTTGATGGCAAGGTCGCGCGCGCAGTTAAAGGCCTCATTATCTTGAACAACCAGCTTGTCGTCAAGGTTTTCAGGGTGATATAGCTCGGGTACTATAGACTCGTTCATGTTCTTCAGCCCCTGTACCTTGTGCCCCAGGGTGGGCTCCACCGCAATAACCCCGATAGAAGCATTTTTTTCCCTCAGAAAGCGTCCTGTACCCATAATAGTGCCGGAGGTGCCGAGACCCGCGACAAAAGCGTCTATCTCCCCTCCGCACTGGCGCCAGATCTCGGGGCCGGTGCTCTCGTAGTGCGCCTGAGGATTGCTCGGATTCGCGTACTGATTCGGCATGTAGTAGCGCTTGGGATCCTGCTGCACCAGCTCGTGTGCCATGCGAATCGCACCATCCGTGGCCTGTCCGGGGCCGGAAAGAACCACCTCCGCTCCATAGGCTTCAAGTACAGCGCGGCGCTCCATACTCACACAGGGTGGCATTATAAGCTTGATATGGATCCCGAGGGTGGCGCAGATCATGGCGAGAGCAATGCCGGTATTACCCGAAGTGGGCTCAAGCAGGGTGCGCTCGGGATTAAGCTCTCCACTCGCAAGGGCGTTTCTGATCATGTACCACGCCGGACGGTCCTTGACCGAGCCGCCGGGGTTACTCCCCTCCAGCTTAGCGAGAATGCGCACCCTGGGGTTGGGATTAAGTTTTTTTAGCTCCACCAGCGGGGTGTTGCCGATGGCGTGGGATATATGCAGATCGGAAAGATTGTCAGGTGAGTTCATATACGTGTCGTTTCGTTTGGATGCGGTAAATACGGCAGGGTTAGATAATACCATGAAGTGGCCCCCCCTTGCACGCGAGGCGGTCAAGTTTTTCCTCCACCTGCGGGTCTTCCACCAGAGGCGGTGCATGGTGTGTCTTGCGCCGCGCGTCCAGCACGAGCGCTCCGTCGCAGCCCCAGTGTTTGTCGACACAGAACGCTCCAATTCCGAAGATATCGCGCGCCGGATCGGAGCGGGTGAAGGTGGTCCACACGAAGTTGTTGAAGGTTGCGGCGGCAAAGGCGCTGTCATCACACAGCACTACGAGGGGAAACTCATTGATGCTCGCCTGGGGGGTAAGACTGGTACAGAAACGCTCCAGATCAAGGGTGGGGCTCGCATCAGGTGCAGTGCAGGGTGGGCCTTCCACCAGGAGTATCCCGGGGATGGGAACCGCAGGGCGGTCAAATCCGGACGGGAGGTGGAGATTTTCCGGGTACCGATCCGGAAGTTCGCGCCGGGGCTCACCGCAAGCGGCAATAACCACCTTCGAGCCCTGATTCAAACCGTCGCCACTGTAGTCGAGGGTGTCGATGGTGGTGCAGGTATGGAAGTGGAGATCGCGCTTCCAGTCACAGCGCTGCAGGCAGTGTTGCAGAAATGCTGATACAGCGTGGATATCCAGGCGGGGGTTGTCACTGGTATTGGCGATAAACAGGAACTTTGCCAGAGAGAGTTGTCCCTGGCCCAGAATGGCATGCGCCTGGGTGAGAAGCTCCTGCGGGCGCTCCGGTTTCTCATAGGGGGTGTAGCGCTCCGAACCGATGGCCAGCAGGAGTGGATGTACCCCGGCGGCATCCACCGCGTGTACCGCCTTAACCCCCGGAAGTACTGTAGGGATAAGATCGCCGGTAAGCTCGTGGATAAAGGCACCGAAGCTGGTGTCCTCCTGCGGTGGGCGTCCCACGCTGGTGAAAGGCCAGATGGCGTCCTTGCGATGGTAGACCCTATGCACATCTACCACCGGGAACTCATGGGTCAGGCTGTAGTAACCGAGGTGATCCCCGAACGGTCCTTCCGGTTTGGTACGGGTGGGATCGATGGAACCGCAGATGACAAAGTCCGCCTGCGCGGGGAATGGCAGCGGGCTATCTCCTGTGGTCATGGCGATGCGGTGACCCCCCAGAAGTCCGGCAAAGCTCAGTTCCGGCATCCCTTCGGGCAGGGGCATAACTGCGCCAATGCTCAGGCTCGGCGCCCCACCTACAAAGATATTGACCGGCAGAGATGTGCCTTTCTCTACCGCTGTCTGATGGTGTACTCCGATACCGCGATGAATCTGGTAGTGAAGTCCTATCTCCTGATCCTGAATATATGCATTACCCCCGAGTTGGACGCGGTACATCCCGAGGTTCGAGTGCCCAAGCCCCGGGCGCTGCGGGTCTTCTGTATACACCTGTGGCAGGGTAATGAAGGGACCGCCGTCATCGGGCCACGATACCAGCTGCGGCAGATCACTGATGCGGCACTCCTGTTCCAGAATCGGCCCCCGTTTGGTGCGGCGCGGGAGCAGATGCAGGGCTCCAAGGGGGGTGCGGGCAAACTGCCACGGGCGCTTCAAAGCTGCGCCGGGGTTGATTTTTGCCTCCACCAGGCGTTTGACTATGGGTAGTGTATCGCGGAATATGAATCGAGTACGTTCCAGGGTGCCGAACAGATTCCCGAGCATGGGGAATCGGCACCCGCGTACGTTGGTGAACATCAGTGCCGGCCCTCCGGCGGCGTAAACACGGCGCTGGAGGGCGGCAATCTCCAGATTGGGATCGAGTTCGGTATCTATGCGACACAGTTGCCCATGTTTTCCCAGGTCAGCGACACAATTCTGCAGATTTTTATATCCCACCCTAAGATCCTCCGTTGTCAGGCGTCGAAAAACGAGTTGATGCGCCGGATCAGGGCGACCATGTAGCCGTGATTGCGGCGGTTGAAGTCCAGCGCCAGGCGCGGCAGGTTCCACAGATCCGGTTCGTCATGCTCCTGTTCAAACGCAGTACAGGTGCGGATTTTTCCGCCCTCGTCAAGAAGCTCGTAGAACTCTTCCTGCAGAATCGCTATCTGTGCGTCCGTAAGCTGTTTGTTCAGACGGATCACCAGGGTTCCCCCCACATAGCGGCTCGAGTGATAGACACGGTAGAAGTTGTTTATCACCTCCATCGCCTCCTGCGGGCTGCTGGTGATGGTAAAGAGGCCGAAATCCTCCCCCGAAATAAGATTGCGCGGCAGGAGGACGTTACGCATGAACTGAAACAGATCGTTTCCATCGCCTCGTCCAGAGTGCCAAAACCGCCGGGGAACAGCGCCACCGCGTGGGCTTCTTTAAGAAATGCCACCTTGCGGTTGAAGAAGTACTTGTAAACCAGGGTGCGTTTGCTCCCGTCCATTACCTTGTTGGTTCCCTGCTCAAACGGCAGGCGGATATTGACCGCAAAGGAGTTTTCCGAGCCGGCCCCTTCGTTGCCTGCCTGCATAATACCGCCGCCCCCACCGGTGATAACCATGAAGTTTTCCTGTGCGAGCAGGCGCGCAAATTCAACACACTTCTGGTAGATGGGTTCCTCTGGCTGGGTACGCGCGGAACCGAATATCGTGACTTTGCGCCGGTTGCGGTACGGGCTGAATATTTCGTTGGTTTTGCGCATTTCGTTGACGGTGGTGCGCATAAGCTTCAGATCCGCAAGGTAGTCGTTGGAGGTTCCGGCCATTAGAACACTGATGATCATGTCGCGGATGATGCGGGGATGGTGTACTCCAACATCTTCCAGGAGTTCATCGATTTTATTATCTATTGCACCGTTATTGCGTTTGAAGGTTAAATTCATGCTGGATATCCGTTGTCGGGTTTAGGTTTGCAGGCTATATGCTCCGGCGCTTCAGCAGCCGCTGCGCGTCAAGGCGGTGGGTGCCGATAAACAGCCCGCGCAGGCTGGAACCGACATAGCGTTGATCCACCTCGGTATAGTGGGCACGCAGGATTTTCTCCAGTCGGTAAAATTCTGTAACTTGCGCAGCATCCATGTGGGCTTCAATTGCATTGCAGATGAAGGTAACACAGTTGAACGGGCGCAAGGATACTGTCAGGAGGCATCCTCTTGAGGTCAGAAAGGGGCATGGCGCCGCAAAGTCCGGCTCGGGGATCTTGTGTTGCAGCAGAGCCGCGACCACATTGATAAGGGTGATGTGGTTATGCCCGTGCTCACAGCAGGAACCGGAGCAGGTGCGGCATATCTCACTTCCGTCCGCGTCGAGAAACAGGGCGTGAATCTGCTCCTGAAGTGTCTGAATAAGTGCAATGCGCTGCTGGAGCCAGAGAAGCTCCTCTTCCGTAATACTGTTGAGTTCAAGCCGGAGCTGATTGAGCACCTCTTCCCAGCGCGTATGTAGATCGGTAGGCAGCATGTATGGTCGACTTCTCCCTCAGGGAGAGGGGATGACGTAAAGCTAAAAAAGGGTCGAAGAAGCCCATAAGCCGGGTTCTGTCCAGCTGTCTGTTACCAGAACAGCGGGGGCGATCATTCCTCTAGGATCATCGTTGCCGATGACCTCAAGCAGCCAACCCGGAAGCTTCGGACGGACCGCCCTCAAACGCTTCCCTATTCGGCCTTGCTCCGGATGGGGTTTACCTAGCTTCCGGCGTCACCGCCGGAACTGGTGAGCTCTTACCTCACCTTTTCACCCTTACCTGCATCGCGCGGATGCAGGCGGTCTGTTTTCTGTGGCACTTTCCCTGGGGTCACCCCCGGTTCCCGTTAGGAACCATCCTGTCCTGCGGAGCCCGGACGTTCCTCCCGTCCTATCCGAAGGATAGAACCGGCGATCGCCTGTGCTTCTTCAACCCTGTTGCATACAATACTACGCCTCTTCGATATACAAAAGGCGATTACACTGCGGACAGGTGGAAATTTTCTTGCTTTTAAGCATGTTGTTGTAGAACTGCGGCGGCAGGCGCATATAGCATCCGGTACAGGTGTAATTCTTCGCTTCCACCAGCGCCGCACTGTTGAGATGGTTCAGAACCAGTTCATAGCGTTTCCGCAGTACCTCGGGAACCTGGGCGATAAGTTTGTCGCGTTTCGGGGTTTCCGTAGCATCGATTTTTTCCAACTCCGCTACCAGGGTGTCGATATCCTTCAACTGGCTATCGTTAGCGTTGTTGAGTTCGTCGAGTTCGCTCAGTTTATCATTCTGATCCGCTTTGAGCTCATCTACAACCTGCTGTTTGAGCTTCAGCGCTTCTTCAATATCCTTTACGTTCTTCTTTGCGGCATCGACTTCCTTGAGAATTGCAAGGTATTCCTTCTGGGTTTTAACCTCGGGGAGACGATCTTCCGCCTTTGTGACGCTATCCTGTACCTTGGCAAGATCCTGGTTCAGACTCGAAATATCCTGTTGGACTTCATCAATCTGTTCCTGGATCGCACTCACAACCTTCTCCAGCTTTTCCGCCTGTGCCTCGAGTTTCTCCTTGCGTGTCAGAAGTTCACTCCTCTTTCTGCGCGCTGCAAGAATTTTCTGGTCGAGCTCCTGTACGTCAATCAACTGCTGTACTTCTTCCTTCACGTTATCTCCTCCGTAAAAGTTGGGGTATAAAATCGGGTTGTTCAGATAAAAGTAAACGGATCCTTTTCGTCGGATGCGCTGATTATTTGTGTAGAGAAGCCACGCTTATCCAGTTCTGCTCCAAGGATACGGCGCAGACCCGCAGCGGCAATAATCTCGGTGGCGAAATGTCCGGCATCTATTATATTGAGCCCCAGCTCCTGTGCGCCTTGTGCCTCGTGGTATTTCATGTCCCCGGTAACCAGGGTGTCGGCGCCACTGAACTTTGCTGCATACATAGTGCCGCTGCCGCTGCCGCTGCATACTGCTACCTTATGCACTTCAGCGTCACCATTGCCCACCATGCGCAGTCCGCCACAATCCAGATGTTTCTTGCACCGATGCGCGAATTCTTCCAGCGTAGCCGGGGTTTGTAGAGTCCCTATGCGCCCCAGTCCTGCCGTGGCGTTCTGGTTGTGGAGCTCAAACAGATCGTAGGCCACCTCCTCGTAGGGATGCGCTTTGAAGAGATGCTTGAGGACCTTGTGCAGATTGCGGCGCGGAACGATGGTTTCAACCCGTGCCTCTTCCACGTGCTCCACCTCATTGCTGCTCCCAATGAACGGATCACTCCCC
>JAIVHC010000122.1 GCA_020201305.1 Geobacteraceae bacterium | reverse complement strand
CCTCCAGCGAACTTGCCTGTTCGGTAGCTGCCTGGGACAACGATTGGCTCGTATCCGATACCTGATCGGAACCGGAGGCAATCTGCTCCCCGGCGAGTCGCACCTGCCCCATGCTTTCATTCAAAGCACGGTTTGCTTTCGCTAGGGGCTCACGTATGAGACCTTTTGCTTCAAAAGTAAAATTGCCTTCTGCGAGTTTTTTAAATGCGGTCAGAACTTCAAACTGCAGATTGTCTGCAAAGGCATTCATCGCTGTAGATAAACGTCCCATCTCATCATTACTCTGATACTGGATACGCTTGCCCAGGTCGCCGCGTTCCAGCGCCTCGATCATGGTGACATTTTCCTCCAGCGGACGACTTACGCGTTTAATCATGAAACCGGCGATAAGAATCCCGCACACGATAAGACCGAATCCAACCGCGCCGGAGCTCTTCCAGAGAGTCGCAGCGAGTTGCGCGTCCGCTTCATCCAGGGACTGAATAACCTCAAAAGCACCGTGAATCTCACCGGCGCGCCAGTTTTCCATCTTTGCCCCGGTGGGATCAAGCCCCTTACTGTTACCCCACAGCTCAGCCGAAGTGCGGGGGTCTCCATGACACGCCATGCAGGTCTCAGAGAGCACAACCGGCCTGAAATAGCGTACCGCATTGATCTCTTCATCAATCACATAGTACTCATCCAGCCCCTCGCTTTTCATGGCTTTTATCGCCTTGGCTTCAACTGGATCCGGAGTATTGCTCGCCTTGCGCGGTTCAAACTTCGGCACGCGGAATTCATAGTTTCCTTCTTCCGCCTTGCGCATCGCCGCATGCCATGCTGCTACCACAGGCACGGACATGATCAATTTGTCCATTTCGCCCCTGGCGCCAAAGTCGCGTAACATTTCGGTATCAAACACACCCTTCTCATACAACTCTTCCATCCCCTGGCGGGTGGATTCTACAGTGAGGGTTATGGCGCGTGACTTTTCCACAAAGGTGTTAACGGTCTTGTTCTTAGTCTGGATGATGTATGCCCCGAACAGAATCCCGAGCAACAGAGCGGGTAACAGCACACCTACAGCAATAACCTTGACCTTCAACGACATGTTTTTAATCAACTTTAAATCTCCTGCAGATAAAATTATGCGGGATCCACACCCCCACTCACTTAGGGGCGCTTGCGGGCAGAGCGCTAAACTCCAGTCGCGACAACGTACAAAAGGGAACAGATCTTTAATCTAAACCAAGTTGGTAATGAATACTAGCACCGCGAACAATACTACTCAAGGCAAATTTGAACGCACATTCGCACATAAGTTATTCTTCACCGTTACCTGCATTTTTCGAATCCCCGGGCAGATATAGCATATACAGCGTAACCCCGGTTCCGATGCCAACAAGCAGCACCTGTACCCATATCCGATCCACCATCCAGAGCGAAGCCCCGACAGACAGCCACAATACTGCAATAGTAACCACCTTAGCGCGCAAGGGGACCCCACCTCCATCAAGATAGGTGCACACAATCGGACCCAGCTGTTGGTGATTTACCAGCCACGAGTAGAAGTGCTCGCTACTGCGTGCAAAACATGCCGCTGCCAGAAGCAGAAATGGCACTGTTGGTAACAAAGGTAAAAACATACCCAACACCGCAAGCGCTACGCTCAGGAAACCAACCAATATGAGGAAATAACGCAACATCAAACCTATCTTCAGGGGTTCATCGGACCTTCTCAATGTACCAGCACGATTCTAACCTTCAGCCAACCAGAAGAGCAAGGCAGGTTTCTTTCTTACCGTGAAGTACATTCGTTTTACGCAGCCAATACCCCCTGTTTAAGGAAAATATACACCCCTCAGAGAGAATATACACAAGATACATCCGTTGTATATAACATCCATACACAGAAGAAATTAGCAGTTAAGCTCTGTAATTACAGTATCTTGCCTCTCAGAGTAAGCATTCTTCAACCTGATTTTTTTATCTCCGCACGTATATTCTCCGTATACATCTGCCCGGTTTCAT
>JAIVHC010000289.1 GCA_020201305.1 Geobacteraceae bacterium | reverse complement strand
CGTTGTTGCGACCTCAGGCATGGTGGCTACCACCTACGTGCAGTTTATCAAAGGGGTGCTGATCCTGGTGGTTTCAGTGGTTCTCACCCTGTTCATGCTGCAGCGCGGCATTATGCTCCCCGAGCACATGCAACATCGTGAGCAGCGTCCACTCGAGACCCTTGAGATGGAAAAGGGGGAGGCCGGGTATGCAGTGCGGGCGCCCGAATATCAGCTTGCCCCGGAGTGGGATACGGCCCCGGCATATGCCAGAGGCTTTGTAAATGTAGTGCATGCCGACGAAGTTTCTCCCTGGTATGTGGAGGAGCGCAGCGACACCGGGTTGCTCCTGCGCGAGACCCAGTATCTCGAGCGTCTCGCGGATGGAACGCTGTTGTACAATGGCGCTCCCGCAACCTCAGGGCGGGTGTTTCTGGTGGGAACCATGGAAACGATTGTTCAGCGCGGACAACAGGTGGAGCAAACCGGGGCCTTGGGCCCGCTCGAATTCCTGCGCACCATGTACTCGAGTAGCGTGAATATCTGGCCCCATTCCACCTACCTCTCGGATGAGGGGCAGATGCAGGTGTTTTACCAGCGTAGCGTTTCCGCCGCAGATATGTTCAAGCCCGGGGGGATGTTCCGCCTCAATGAGGGGGGCTGGAGCGCTCGCCTCGACTTTATCTCCCTGATGCTTGCATTGGTGTGTGGTACCGCAGCCCTGCCGCACATTCTGATCCGCTACTATACCGTTCCGAGCCAGGCGGCAGCACGTAAGTCCACCGTTGTAGCCATCGGTGGCATCGGGTTTTTCTATCTTTTGAGTCTGTTCCTGGGCTTTGGCGCCATGGGAAGCGGTTTTCTCAACATCATGGACACCAATATGTCTGTCCCTCTCCTGGCGCGCTCCTTCGGCACAGTGTTGTTTGCCATCGTGAGTGCGGTGGCGTTTACCGCGGTACTGGGTACAGTGAGCGGCCTGATCCTCGCCGCATCCGGCGCGGTGGCGCACGATATCATGGATCGCCTCATGGGAATCCATATGAGCGCGACAGAAAAAGTGGTGGCCGCGCGTATGTCTGCGATAGTGGTCGGATGCATTGCGGTCTATCTCGGGATTGTGTTTGAAGGCATGAACGTGTCGTATCTCGCCGGTTGGGCTTTTGCCCTTGCCGCCGCCACCAATCTACCCGCCCTCCTGATGGCGCTATTCTGGCAGGGAGCCACAAGTAAGGGGATTATTGCCTCCATGCTCGTGGGAATGAGCAGTGCCCTGACCCTGATCCTGATATCCCCCGAAATGTATGTGCGTTACGGCTTGCTCGCCAGTGAAGCCCCATTGCCCCTGAATAATCCGGCCCTGATTGCACTACCCCTGTCATGGATGACCCTGGTGCTGGTTTCGCGCCGCACTTCCCCCTCCTCCTAGAGGCGGACACTCTCCCTACCTTCGCGGGTAAAAAATATCCGTCTGCACCCTTGCATCAAAGGTATTTCCTGCAATACTTGGTAGCAAATGTGGGATACGCGTGTCCCCGGCTGCTTCCTCCTCCGGGTTGAATCCTTGGCTGTTTGTTCTGGCAACTTGCGTTTTATTTATATTTTATTTTGCTGTATAACGGATAAAAGATATTGTGTTTTATATTACAAAATATGCCCCAGAAACAAAGTGGAGGCATCTGTGTGCATAATATATTGAAAATAAAGGACAATATTTTGAAAAATATTTCTGGAACGGAGATAAGAATTGGATTTTGACAGGAATAATTATTGGCTGTTGCGCAACTTTATAACAACATTTTACTTGACTCGTTTAAGCGCGCTATGGCATAAGTTTTTAAAAGCAGAACGATGTTTATCTCTTCAGGATCTGACATCGTTGACCCTGCTACAGCACCGAGGTGAGGCTTATGATTGAGACTTTGTACTACATGATGGGTGGGGTTATTACCCTCGGAGCGCTTATATGCTTTGTTTTTGCCTACTATTCTGATCACAAAGAGAATAGCGGGCGCAAGCGACGCTCCCTGTATTC
>JAIVHC010000121.1 GCA_020201305.1 Geobacteraceae bacterium | reverse complement strand
GGCTTGTAATAGGCTCCACAGGCTTTACCCCGCAGCAGCGCGAAGAGCTGAGCCAAATCGGCAGCGGGATCGGGATCGTCCTCGCCCCCAACATGAGCGTGGGTGTCAATGCATGCTTCAAGTTACTCAAAGAGGCAGCATCCATTCTGGGCCAGGACTTTGATGTGGAGATCGTGGAGATGCACCATAACCAGAAGAAGGATTCTCCTTCCGGCACCGCCGTGCGCATGGGTGAAATCGTCGCGGATGAACTCGGGCGCGACTACAACCAGGTCGCCAACTACCACCGCGAGGGGATGTGCGGCGTCCGCTCCCACGAAGAGATCGGCATGCAGACCGTACGCGGCGGCGACATAGTCGGCGAGCATACGGTATATTTTATTGGCATGGGGGAGCGCATTGAGATCAGTCACCGTGCCATGAGCCGGGATATGTTTGCCCGGGGTGCGGTACGCGCATGTCAGTGGCTACAGGGGAAAAATCCCGGCATCTATGACATGCAGGATGTGCTGGAGCTGCGCTAAAAAAAGAAAGAACCAATTTAATATACATTCTATCCAACCATTTCATTATAGGAGATAAAATTCGATGGCCAAAGCAAATGAGAATTATCTGAAGCTCAAAGCCGGGTACCTGTTCCCCGAAATTTCGCGCCGCATTAACGAGTTTGTGGAAGCAAATCCGGGCAAAGAAGTTATCCGCCTCGGCATCGGCGATGTAACCCGTCCTCTGCCTCCGGCAGTAGTCAAAGCATTCCATGATGGCGTCGACGATCTGGCCGGAACAGAGAACTTTCATGGCTATGGCCCGGAGCAGGGATATGCCTGGCTCATCGATACCATCATCCAAAAAGCCTACAACCCCCTCGGCGTTGAACTGGATCGCAGCGAAATGTTTATCTCCGATGGTTCCAAATGCGACAGCGCCAATATCCTGGATATCTTCGATCTGGACAACACGGTAGCCATTGGTGATCCCGTATACCCGGTGTACAACGACACCAACGTCATGGTGGGCCGCACCGGCGAAGCCAATGATAAAGGCTACTATGATGGCATTGTGTATATGCCCTGCACCGAGGCCAACAACTTCATGCCGGAGTTTCCCACTGGAAATGTGGACATCATCTACCTGTGCTACCCCAACAACCCCACCGGCACTGTGGCCACCAAAGAGCAGCTTAAGGCATGGGTTGACTACGCGCTGGAGAAGGAAGCCGTAATTCTGTTCGACGCCGCTTACGAGGCCTTCATCACCGAGAAGGATATTCCTCACTCCATCTATGAAATCGAAGGGGCAAAGCGCTGCGCCATTGAATTCCGCAGTTTTTCCAAGACGGCCGGCTTTACCGGGGTGCGCTGTGGCCTTACTGTGGTACCCCAGGAGCTTAAGGTAAAGGGCAAAAGTAGCGCTGAAATCATGAGCAGTTGGGAATTTTTCGACAAGCTCCTGCAGGAATGCTTTGTTGTGGGCACCCCCGGCAGCGGTTTCGGCCCCAGCGGCGAAGGCTACTTCCGCCTCAGCGCCTTCGGGGAGCGCTCCACGGTAGAGAAAGCAGTAAGCCGCATCCGTGACACCTGGGGTAAATAAGCCGCAATATTCCATAAGGTAAGCATTTAACGGGCTGTGTGGCATTTCTCCACGCAGCCCGTTTTATTATTTCCATGCATCATATACAGGGTTGAGGCAAATGCTACATCCGTGTATATATGCACCACCTTCAGCAATACACATCGATGGGAGAGGCCAGATATGCAGTTGAAAAAAAGGTGTGCCAGCATCTCCACTATCTGGACTGTTTGTCTTTGTATTTTCCTTTGTCTGAGTCTTAATGCCTGCAACAATGATGCTTCCACTTCGAAGCAGGACAGCGGCACGATTCAGGAGGATTCTGTACGACAGCCAACAGCAGCCGATGCAAAAAAAGACACACCTCCTGCGCCTCAAGAAGACGCTGCATCAACGCAGATCGAAAAGCACACCATCCCGGCGCAATTACAAAACGGACTTCAGTTAATGCCCGTTATTTCTCAAGTTAGTGTCAATCTCGAATTGCTACCTGCGCATCTCGAATCTCTGCGGCTGCAAAAACAAAACTTGTTACTTCATCCGAGGCCACAGAAACTCATGCCGGGTAAAAAAGAGAATAAAAGTCTGAAAATCGGTGCAGGAATACTCACCGACCCCGATGCCCGGAATCTGAGTGAAAGCGTGGCTGGGGCAGAAGTAAAGCTTGACCTGAAGTGGAACTAGCCGGATAATGGCGATTTTGTTCGGCATTTAACAGAATACATTATGCTGCCGCACACGCGTATACGGAACCAAAAACAGGAGAGACAGACCTATGATGATCCTGCTTTCCATTCCTCTCGGCATTCTGTGTTTTATAGTTGCATACCATTGCTACAGGGCCGATCATGCAGCTAAAGCTGTATGGTGCGCCGCTCTGGGGGTATTCTTTCTAGTGGGTGCAGCGGTTATGGGATACGGCACCGTGGTGATGATGCAGAA
This sequence comes from Geobacteraceae bacterium, assembly GCA_020201305.1. GTDB lineage: Bacteria > Desulfobacterota > Desulfuromonadia > Desulfuromonadales > Desulfuromonadaceae > JAIVHC01. Next base: position 924 of record JAIVHC010000121.1, on the reverse strand, counting down.
TATTGAGCCCAAAAATTTTGATCGCTCCGCCCCCGCTGCCCCCTATACGGCGACCGATAATGGCACGGATACCGCTTCAAACATCTGAGCGCACGCAAATATATTCACTCAGTGCGTGTGCACCTTAACCAGATCAAAGTGCGCAAATGCGCATATAATAAACGTTGAAGCGCAATCACACAAATACGCGCTTCAACGTGGTACAGGATCAGCTGATTGAGTATAGTCACACTCAATCAAGGCCTGTTGTGGCAGGCAGGTTTTGACCTTCATTCTTTCTTCCTACCCGAAACACAACAAAGCCGGATCGGATGCCTCCCCGATCCGGCTTTGTTGCGTCTGGAACCCGGTAAATAAATTTACTGGGCATACCTGCGCAGATTTACTATTATTACCCGAATGCGCACAAGCCCGCACATCTGATTTCACCCTTAAATTACCCCCTGCAGGAGACCTATGTACACAGAGTACTTCGGACTCAGAGACAGACCGTTTTCCATTGCTCCGGATCCGGAATATCTGTATATGAGTGCCCGCCACCGTGAAGCGCTGGCGCACCTAATCTACGCTCTTGAGACCGACGGAGGTTTTGTGCTTCTCACCGGCGAGGTGGGCACCGGTAAGACCACCGTATGCCGCTGCCTGCTGGAGCAGGTTCCCGAGGATGCGGAGATCGCTTTTGTTCTGAACCCCAAGGTAAGTGCCGCAGAACTGCTCGAAAGCATCTGTGATGAACTCGGGATTGACTACCCGGAACACACGGCAAGCATTAAGGTCTTTGTGGATGCTATCAACCGCTTTCTCCTCGACACCCATGCAAGGGGGCGCAAAACCGTTCTGATAATCGATGAAGCGCAAAACCTCTCCATCGATGTCCTGGAACAGATCCGTCTCCTCACTAATCTGGAAACCAATAAGCAGAAG
>JAIVHC010000120.1 GCA_020201305.1 Geobacteraceae bacterium | reverse complement strand
GGGGTTCGCCGGAAACAAAGCGCAGCGAGTCACCCACAAGCGCAGGAGCATCAAACTCCTCCCAGCCGGGTTTACCTGACAGATCAACACTACCAATATGTTCAGTGGCGCTTTGCGCCTCCGCGTTACTCATAAAACACCTCTCCTGTTTAATCACGTCAAATCAATTAAAGACAAACATCTCCGGCCTGAAAATACATCAGGGGAGCAGGGCAACAAAAATCGGGATAATGGCTGCGGTTATCACCCCGTTGAGACCGATGGAGAGTCCGGCCATGGCCCCACCAAAGCGATCAATTTCGAGCATACGCCCTGTTCCGAGTCCGTGGGCAGCGGTTCCCATCGCCAGGCCCATGGCGAAGGGATCACGAATTCCGAGGAGGCGGCAAAAGGTTGGCCCCACCATCCCTCCAAAACAACCGGTAACAACTACGATGGCAGCAGTTAAGGGGACAATTCCGCCGATTTTTTCTGAAATACCGATAGCTATTGGCGTAGTCACCGATTTCGGCGCCATGGAAAGGATCAGGCCGGTATCACTGCCGAACAGAAGCAGTATCCCGGTGGCGGAAACAATGGAAGCAACAGCGCCCGCACTTACCGCACAAAGGGTGGGAAGCAGACGCGAGATAATTTCTGCGCGGCGCTGATACAGCGGAAGCCCCAGCGCCACAACCGCAGGCCCGAGCAGGAACAGCAAAATATCCCCGCCCGCGGCATACTGCGCATAAGGGATATCCAACAGAGACAAAAACAGAATTATACAGGCGGCAGTCACAATGACCGGATTGAGCAGCGCTAGAGGCCAGCGTCGATACACACAGGACGCCAGTTCATACGTGACCAGAGTCAGGGTGATACCGAACAGCGGTGTCTGCACCAGTGGGGATAACATCATTTGCCCCCTTTGCGCGCCAGATACTGCGCGCTCCAGCCGGTGACCGCCAATACAATCAGGGTACTCAGACTCGCAGCCACACTCAACGCGAGCCAGTGGCGCGCAATCAGATCCGCGTACACCATTACCCCAACACCCGCAGGAACAAAAAGCAACGAGAGGTTACTCAAAAGCAACTCCGCTGCATCCTTGACCCAGTCAACACGGAAGATTCCCGCGCGCAGCCCCGCCAGGAGCAGGAGCATCCCCACTACGCTGCCTGGCAGAGGCATCTCCAGCCAACGGGTAAGGACCTCACCAACCAACTGCAAACCGAGCAAAATCGCCATCCCTCTGAGCATATAACTTTATCCTCCACATCGGGCACGCCCAGGCGTCCCTTTATCATTCAATTCTCATCCTGCGAAAAATACGCATGCACTGCCGCCGCCGCAGATTCTGGCATTTTTAAGCCTGGCGACGCTGCCGAAGTGGCGCAACAGTTTTACCCGCCGTTTGGGCCCGATTCCCTCAATCTGCTCCAGAGCTTACTCAAGCCCCGCCTTGTGGCGTAAGCGTCGATGATGGGTGATGGCAAAACGGTGTGCTTCATCGCGCAGGCGCTCGAGCATAAACAAAGGCGCGGAACCACTGCGCAGGGTGATGGGGTTTTTGCGCCCGGGACGGAAGAAACGCTCTTCACTGCGCTCCACCGCATGTCCGCGCACATTGCGTTTCACCCGGCTTTTAGCAATGGATACCAGGTCCAGCTCCTGTTCGAGCCCCAGTTCGGCTATCACCTGTTCCGCAGAAGATAGCTGCCCCTTTCCTCCATCAAGGAGGATCATATCCGGGAGGTTACCCTCCTCGATGCCCCGACTCAAACGCCGACGCAACACTTCCTGCATAGAGGCATAGTCATCCGCGCCTGTAACACTTTTTATCCGGTAGTGACGGTATTCATCCTTGTCCGCTTCGCCGTTAATGCTAACCACCATACTCGCAACAGAGTGTTCTCCCTGGGTGTTGGAGATATCATAGCATTCCATGCGCAGCGGTAGATGCTGCAGTTTCAGAGAATTACGCAGCTGCTCTAGCACCGCCAGACGGGCTTCACGCCGATCCCCACGCTCACGCGCATGCTCCTGTGCGTTGCGCTGCGCCATAAGCACCAGCTCATAGCGTTCCCCGCGCTGGGGTACGCGCACATGCACCCTGGCACCACGGATATCTTCAAGCCACTGCTGCAGAACCTCATGACTCTCCGGCCACAGCGCCCCACGACATCCATATCCGCGCCGTCACTGCTTACCACCTTCTGCTGTTGCAGGGTTTCCTCAATAGCGTGGATCTGGTCGCGCAGACGCGCTGCTTCCTCGAACTACAGCGCTTCGGAAGCAGCAACCATGCGATGGCGCAGGTCGTTTACCACTTCGCTCTGGCGTCCGGAGAGAAACTTGATCACCCCCTGCACCTGTGTACGGTAATCCTCACGGCTTATCTTCCCATGGCAGGGCGCACTGCACTGCCCGATCTGGTAGAACAGGCACGGGCGCTCCCGCCGCCGGCATTGTGACCACGCATGGCGGCGCAGAGGGAAAATGCGCTGGATTTCCTTCAATGTCTGTTTTAACGCACCGGCCGAGGCATAAGGGCCGAAGTACATGGCTTTATCCCGCTTCACCCGCCGCACCACTTTGATGGCAGGATAGTCTTCATTCAAATCAATGCGCAAGGATACATAGGTTTTATCGTCACGCAGATTGATATTGTAGCGCGGCTTGTGCTTCTTGATCAGGGTGTTTTCCAGGATCAGGGCTTCTTTTTCCGTGTCGGTGATCATGGTCTCCAGATGCCGCGCGCGCTGCATAAGGAACTGAATCTGGGCGCGTTTGTCATCTCCGCGCACATACTGACGCACGCGCGCGCGCAGATTGCGCGCCTTACCCACGTAGATAACCCGCTGCCCTTCATCGTACATCAGATACACCCCACAGCGGGTAGAGATCTGGTCGAGGTTTATATCCTGCAAACCTGGCATAGTAAATCCGTATGTTTAAAATAGAATCTGCTAAATATGCTCTTGTGGCACCTGCACTGAAACTGCTTCAAGATAACATATCCCCCAACTCCAACGCACCTGCGCTTTGAGGCAAAGAAAAGGTATACGCATGTGACGCTGTACCTGCAACCAACAGCATCCCGCAAGCCATGTGGGGATTTTTCTGGTTTTAGGCGGTACGAATGATATAGAATCGCGCCCAAAAGTCTCTTACTTGGACCACACGGAGAAACTGCATGCATAATCTGTGGGATAGAATTCTACGCAGCAACAAGGAAGAGGAAAGTCTGAGCACTTTTCTGCAGCGAATTCCGGTTTTTTCACACCTGAACCAGAAAGATTTTCACTACATCAAGACCCTGATCCACACCCGCACCTACGATCCGGGTGAAATCATTTTCGAGCAGGGCGATCCGGGGTCGGGAATGTATGTTATCCGCAGCGGCCACGTTACCCTGTTTACCCGCGACAGCCACAACCGGCGCGAGGACCTGAGTGTACTGGGGCCGGGGGATTTTTTTGGCGAAACCACCATTGCCACCCCTGCAGCGCGGGTGATCTCCGCCTCGTGCAACGAAAACTGCGAACTGCTGGGGCTGTTCCGCTCTGATCTGTTTGCCGTCGCCGAGCGCCGCCCCGAGATCGCCAACCGCATCCTTCTCGGTCTCACTTCGGTAATCAGCGAAAGACTGCAGAATGCGATCCTCGAATTACGCAAACACTCCATATCCGAGGAATCTGAATAAGTATGAACATAACCCGTTCCCAATTCCTCTTTTTCTATCTTGTGATGACCGCCGCTCTTGCAAGCGGTCTCGCCATTTTTTCCTCCGCCTCCACGATTGCGCTGACACTGCGCTCTGCTGCGGCAGGAATTTTTGTCCCGCTGATCCTGGCACTCGCCACCGCTTTTGTCCTTGATCCGGTGGTGAGCAGGCTGGAGAAGTATCATATCCCGCGCAGTCGCTCCACCCTCGCGATTTTTTTCCTTATCCTAACACTCCTGTGGTTTTCCGGCAGCTGGCTCGTTACCTATACCCAGCAGATGTGGATCTCCCTGGTGCAGGATTTTCCGCGTTACAGCTCGGGACTGATCAAATACGTAAAGGAAGCGCAGATATCCTGGCAGGAGCAGTTCCCCTTTCTGATCCAGTATGATCTTACCGAAAAGGTGCCAACCCCGAAATCGGCACTCAAACTCGGAAGCCTGTTGATTCTGGTGCCAATTTTCGCGTTTTTCTTTATCCGCGATGGTGCCAACATCCGCCGCAACCTCATCGCGCTTGCACCCAACCGCTATTTTGAAATGGCGCATGATCTCTCCTATCTTATAAGCCGTCAGACCTCAAGGTTTGTGCGCGGGCGTATCATCGAGGCCAGCATCATCGGGATGTGCATAACCGCAGGCCTGAGTCTTACCGACATCCGCTACGCCCCTCTGCTCGGCCTCTTCGCGGGGATTACCAATCTGGTACCTTACGTCGGACCCCTGGTGGGAATGATTCCTGGCCTCACCATCGCCCTCATCGATCTCGGCTTCGGGCCGCAGTTCTGGTGGATCGTGATCCTGTATGTTCTAATCTCCCAGGTGATCCTGGATAACTTTATCCTCATCCCCATTCTGATTTCACGCTACGCCAACCTTCACCCCCTGCTGGTAATTGTTGCCATCATCATGGGGGGGAAAATCTACGGCGTCCTGGGGATGATTATCGGCGTTCCCATCCTGAGCGCATGTAAGATCGCCTTTATTCAGATTCGCCACTACCGGCGCGCCTTTTCTCTACCCGACACCGGAACCCAACTTCCACGCTGAGCATAAGCATGTCTATTACACATACGTTTAAAAACATGAAGCTACGCTGGAAACTGCTGAGCATTATCCTGCCCCTGGTTTTCCTTCCCCTGCTGCTCGTAGGCAACATCGTGGGCTACAACGCCTCCGATCTGGCGCGCAGCGGCATCAACCAGGCGAGTCGCGATGATCTGGAACATATGGCCACCTTTACGCGTCACCTCCTTGAAGCACACCACCAGCAGTTTCAGGTATATCAGCAGGAGCGCAAAAACGATTTTATCCGCGAGCTCGAGACCCTGCTCGATGTGGCACGCGAAATGGTTGAAGAAAAACAGCGTCTGCAGCAGAACGACAAGCTGACCCCCGCACAGGCGCGCGCACAGGCACGTAAACTCCTGAAGCAGATCAGTATCGGCGCGAGCGGCTACATCTATACCCTCTCCAGCGACGGTGTCCTCCAGGCGCATATCGCACGCGAGGGAGAGGACATCAGTGATGAGGAAGACGGCAACGGTCGCCTGTTTATCCAGGAAATGATTGACAACGCAAACCGGGGCGCACCGGGCACCGTTCATCAGATCCGTTATCCGTGGCGCAATGAAGCTCTCGGAGACACTGAATATCGGGATAAGCTTGCGGTGTATACT